>NZ_JBHUDE010000156.1:0-41091 GCF_042678205.1 Oceanobacillus luteolus | reverse complement strand
TGGGCCATGGTTATGAACCAGCTTCTTCTTCATGATGAACTGAAAGATAGGGTGTTAAAGTACCTTGAATAAATGGGAACTTACACACTTTATTTGACAAGCCCGAATATACATCAAATCAGCCCAAAAATCTCTTGTCATACCCCATTCGTTCAGACGCTTCTTCCCCTGCTCGCATAACTTTTCTTGCAATTTCAGGGATTTTATAATCTTTCATTCGTTGAATCGGACCGACTACGTTGATCGAAGCGACTACTTTGCCGGTGTAATCTTTAATTGGTGCAGCTACGGAACGTGTGCCCTCCGTTAATTCTTCTGTACTTATCGCGTAGCCTCTCTCACGAATCACTCTTAACTCTTCTAAAAGTTTTTCCGGTTCTGAAATACTATTGGCGGTATATTTCTTCAAGCCTTGTCTAATAATCTCTTCTACAAGTTTTTTTTCATCATAAGCTAACAACACTTTACCTGAACTCGTACAGTAGGCAGGATTTTTCCTTCCTAGATGGGTAAGAATACGCACAGGATGATTACACTCTTCTTTATGAATATAGATAGTCGATAACCCGTCGAGAACTGCCAAGTGTGCTGTTTCACCAGTTTCACTTACTAGTTTGTGCATTACGGGAGATGCCTCGTTATGGATTTCCAATTCGTTTGTAACGATACCACCAAGGGTTAAGACGGATATCCCCAATCTATAAGCACCAGTCTTTTTATCTTTGACTACAAAACCTTCATGAGTCAGAGTAGATAGAAGTCTGCTTATAGTACTTTTTGCGAGACCAAGAGACTCTGAGAGCTCGCTGACTTTAAGTGTTGGTTTAAAGGTTGAAAAGCTTTTAAGAATTCGTAATGCATTACTGACTGAAGATAGAATTTGTGGGTTCTTATTTGTTTTAGACATGTTGATATCTCACTCCATTAGTGTCTTCATTTGGGAATTACTTTATAAAGGCAATGTTTTGTCCAAGTGTATTTCTAATCAGAAACTATATCATGTGGAGGTGTATGTGTATATTATATAATATATTAAAATATAAAGATAAATCCAAGTATTTACATTAGTTTAACCGTTTACACTAATTCTATATAATAAAAGACAAGCCCAATCCCACAAAAGAATAGAGCTTGTCCAAAATAACAAATCTATGAAAATTCAAATAAATTAATTAGCTAACTTCCATTTTTAAATCTCCGTTATAGGCCGCACCACGCAACTGCATTGCTTTGTATACAACAACAGAGATGATACCCGGCATAATCACACCTACGACAATATACATCATCAGTACGGATATGCCTTGGTTTGCAAGGATATTCAATGGTGCAATAAAGGAATTTAGTCCAAGTCCAGCTAATTGGTAAGGAACCTGAAAATCAAACATTAATATAGCGATTGGTGCACAAATAATTGATGATAAGAATGGTCCTGCGACAAGGCGCGGGTTTTTAACAATATTCGGAACTTGAACTTTTGGTGTTAAGAATGACTGTGCAATATTGGCACCTAGCTGATTTTGTCTCCAGGACATTGCTGTCCAGCCTGCAAATTGTGCGGTACAGCCAATCAATGCCGCTGCACTTGAAACTGGGTCAAGCTGCAATGCCATGGCAATTGCTGCTGATGATGCAGGTGACATAAGGAAAATACTCCAAACTAATGATATTACAATTGATGCAACAAATGGAGATCCTTCTACTGATCTTGTAATATACGCGCTTAAAGCTTCAATGAGTGGTGTAGTGACTGCGGCTATAAACACACCGCTGACTCCTCCAACAAATGTGGCTGCAAATGGGATTGCAAGCATATCCAATTTTGTTTTTCCGGCGACACGTTTACCGGCCCAAACTGCAATAACTGCAGCCAGTACAGCACTAATCGGTTGACCTGTGGTTAGCACCCAACTTCCATCGGCATTCATCTGAAGTGCATCGGCTCCTATGGTACTTGCTGCCATCGCACTAAAAATTATTAATGTATTTCCACCAAGCATATGAGCAATTCCGGCTCCAAATGCTGGTGCCAACATTAATTGGGTTGCTTTACCGACAGTGGTGAATCCTTCCCATCCCGTGAAGGTTCCAATCGTTTCAATGAGCAATCCAATCCCTAATGCTACGAGAACTGCATTTGCAATTCCTTGTGACGCTTTGTACGACCGATCTACGATGTATTTCTTAGTTGACTCCTTCAATTTACTCTTCCTCCTCATTCTATGCTAGCTCATCTAAGTTGATAGGATGCTAACTTGCTAATTAAGTAAATTAAAAATATAATACTAGTTTTCTGATTTAGAGTCAATTAATAATTTATTCTGACAATTTAGTGCGGAAAAAGGTCTATTGGACTGAATCCAATAGACCTTTATCATATTAAAAATAAACTTTAATTTTAACTAACATCCCTACGTTTTTCGTTTTCAGAAATGATATATGCACAGGCTGCATCCCCGGTAATATTTACAGCAGTCCGTAGCATATCAAGCAGACGATCGATACCGATAATTAATGCAATACCTTCCACCGGTAGACCTATTTGAGTCAAGACCATAGCAAGCATAATAAGTCCGACTCCTGGAACACCGGCCGTCCCAATGCTAGCTAAAGTCGCTGTTAAAATAATCGCAATTATTTCTGTGAAACCAAGATCGATTGCGTATACTTGTGCAATAAAAACAGCGGCGGTCGCTTGCATAATCGCTGTTCCGTCCATATTGATCGTTGCTCCGAGTGGTTGTACGAAACTACTGATACTTTTACTTACTCCTAGGTTTTCTTGTGCCACTTTCATAGAAACTGGAAGTGTTGCATTGGAACTCGATGTACTAAAGGCGACTGTCATCGCTGGAAAGAACCCTTTATAAAATGTTAATGGGTTTGCTTTACCGAGCATCCAAATTGCTAGGCTATAAATAAGAGCTGCGTGGACAATCAATCCTAATATTACTGTTCCCATATACGCCGCCATAGAACCGATGGCATCAAGTCCAGCACCACCTATGGCTGATGCGATTAGTGCAAATGCTCCATACGGTGCGAATTTCATAATTAAATTTACGAGAAACATTAAAATTTCATTCGCTTGCTCAAACAATCGGTACATTCCTGTAGTTTTATCCTTTAGAAAGGCGAGTGCTAGGCCAATAAAAATTGCAAATGCAATGACTTGCAGCATATCTCCTGCAGACATGGCAGCTACGGGGTTCTTTGGAATAATACTTATAATTGTTTCCATCACAGGCGGAGCTTCTTGAGCTTCAAAATCCGCTACACTGACATCGAATACACCTTCTGCTCCTGGTTTAATCATGAAAGCCAATGCCAGACTGATACAAAGTGCAAGTGCTGTGGTCACAAGGAAAAAAGTAATCGTTTGAATACCGATTCTACCCAGTTTTGCCGGTTCACCAAGACCGGCAGTTCCTAGTACGATGGATACAAAAACAATAGGTACGACGAGCATCATGATGAGATTGACGAATATTGTTCCGACTGGACTTAACACATACATATCAAGATTGGAGAAAACGCTTTCAGGAATGAATGTAAAAATAATACCAACAACAACACCAAGAACCAGAGCAATTAAAATCTTTTTGGTTAAATTCATCACAAAACCTCCTTTTTCATTAATTAGGTTCATTGATTTGGATAAAGGAGAGGGCTACTGTTATTTTTTTATATCCTATGTCTCAACCAGAGGAGTTAGAACCCTTGTGATTTATTTCTCGCTGTCGTTATTTTCCATAGTTTTTTAGCAGTGATGGTATAATAATAGAAATACAAAATAGAGGAGTTGGTATGAAGTTGAACATACTTGTTACACTTGATTCCAATTATATTAGACCGCTACAGGTCATGCTCAAATCGATGTTCCTCAATAATCCTGATGTAAAATTTTCTATCTATCTCATGCATTCATCTTTAAAATCGGAAGAAGTACTGCTGCTTCAAGATGGCGTGAGAGGTGAAGGCCATATCCTCCACGAACTTAAAATAACAGATGAATATTTCCGGGAGGCACCAGTGGTTAAACATTATACGAAGGAAATGTACTACAGGCTGTTGGCATTTAAGTTTTTACCAGAAACCCTCGATCGCATCCTTTACCTTGACCCTGATATCCTTATCATCAATGAGATTAAGAGTTTATATGATACAGACCTTACAGGCTACCTTTATGCCGCCGCTTACCACGATATCGCAAAAATAAAAGAACTGAATAAAATCCGCTTAAAAGCTTATGAAATGGAGGCTTATTATAATTCTGGTGTACTTTTGATGAATTTGGAAGAGCAACGAAAGAGGATAAGTGAACAGGATATCTTCGACTTTGTGGAAGAGAACAAGAAGCGGCTCGTCCTACCAGACCAAGATATTCTAAACGCGCTCTATTCCCAGGATATAAAAGAAATAGAGGAAGTGCTCTATAATTATGATGCGAGGTTTTATCAATATTACAAACTGGCCAGCAAAGGAGAATTCGGCATGGATTATGTAATTAATGAGACATCGATTATCCACTTTTGCGGGAAGAAGAAGCCGTGGTTGAAAAGTTATACAGGAAAGTTCCATTCTCTATATAAACATTATGAAAAGCTGACGTTTGGAAAGGCAGTAACTGTGAATAACTAGGGCTATAAGAATTTTCCTCCTGATACTATATATCACGGAACAACATCTGTAATGCCCTAAAAATAAACTTCGCCATCTTAACATTCAGTGGGGTAGGTAAAGCAATTCCCACTGAATGAAGTTTCACTTTTTTATGGCAGTAAGTAAGGGATGGCTGGTTTAATGAATGTTTCTGGCTCCACATCTGCATTGCCTTTTCGCCAATCTGCAGATGCTCCGTACAATCCCCAGCTAAGGATTGATGCAGTCCGCTCGAGCCCGTTCCTCTCATTCTCTGGGAATTGATTACTTAACATCTTTGCGAATATCACTTCCAGCTGATCCCTAATAATTCTAGCAATGGTCTCTTCATAACCACGATGGCAACGTGTGGATAAGGAAAGTTGAAAGTTAGTTATCTCCTTAAAGATGGCAGTCAATGTTTCTTCATTAATTTCACTCTCAACAAAATCCTCATAACTCAAGTTCACCAATAATGACTCTGTCAAAGCTTTGTCCAATAAATCGTAAATATCTTCAAAATGATAATAAAAAGTAGAGCGATTGATCTGTGCAGCGGTTGTTATATCTTTAATTGTGATGTCTTTAAATTCTTTTTTCGATGAGAGTTCTACAAAGGAGTCCATAATAAGCTGCCGCGTTCGTAAAATTCTTGGATCTGTACTGGTTTGTTTCATTTCGTCCTCCCCCTCTTTTTCCAACACTTTTGTAAATATGTAGGATATCCAACAGATTAGAGAAACTAATGGTGTTTACTGTATCTGCTATTGATTATACTAGCATTAAGAAATGAAGAGAAGAATTTTGATTACAATGAATTTTCTTCATGATAGTCTAGGGAGGAAGATAGAAATGGAAAATAGAAACAATCTTATTTGTGATATGGAGACAGGGGTATGTGGTCCTGCAGATGACACAGAAATGGAGTTGATTGATTTGAACGAACCGAAGAAAACAATTGAATTATATTATGTGACTGATCCGATTTGTTCCCATTGCTGGGCTATCGAGCCGACATTACGGAGATTCATGGAACAGTATGGTCATTACTTCAACGTAAATACCGTAATGGGTGGTTTATTGGAGAAATGGCATGATGGACCAATCGACCCAGCGAATGGTATTTATGGACCGGCAGATGTAGCGCCACACTGGAGAGAAGTTGGAGAGCATTCACGCATGCCGATTGATGGTTCACTTATGATTGATAATCCAGTGCAATCTTCATTCCCGGCATCCCGTGTTTTTAAAATTGTCCAGAAACATCATGGTGACGAAAAAGCATTCGAATATCTTCGTCGTGCAAGGGAAGCGTTGTTTGCTTTCAACGAAAATATTGGTGAGAAATCAGTACTAGTTGACATTGTCAATAATATGGGATTAGATGGTGAAGCAATTGTTACTGAGGCAGATGAAGAGGAAGGTATGACTCTTTTAAACGAAGACTTTGCACTCACACGCAGTCTTGGTGCGCGTGGTTTTCCAACCATCATCATGGCAAATGAGGAAAATAAAGGAGTCAAAATTGTTGGAGGTCGTCCGTTTGATTACTATGTCGCAGGGCTAAGACAAGTATTAGGAGAAGAACCTGAACCAAAGGAACAACCCAAATTGGAGGATTTACTTGCTAAGGAAAAATTGTTGTTCTCAAAAGAGATTGAAGTAATGTATAATTTGGAGCAGGCAGAAGTAAATGAATTCCTCGACAAAGAATTAACTCAAGGCAACTATGAAACAAAAGAGATATTAGGGGAAAAATACATTATAAGCAACTAAACGGAAGTGGATTAGTCAGGGGAAGTTCCTGATTGATCCACTTTTTTATGCGCACCCTATTTTGTATTGAAACTTAAATGAGTGATTACTCACTTTACAAATGGAACAACGTCAAGTATATTTAAAGTGAGTAATCACTCACTTTAAATAAGGGGGTACAAAGGGTGGAGGAATACTGTGTATCTATAAGGAATGTATCTAAGAAATTTGGAAAACAGCAAGTACTTTTCAATATCAATTTAGATATTAAGAAAGGAGAGATTTTCGGTCTATTGGGACCGTCTGGAGCAGGCAAAACTACACTCGTAAAGGAGTTAGCAGGATTAGATACTCCAACGACTGGTGAAAATATGGTTTTAGGAACCAAAATGCCGAATTTAAACGTAATTAATAGAATTGGCTATATGGCGCAATCGGATGCTTTATATGAAGATTTATCTGCTAAGGAAAACCTGCAATTTTTTGCGAGTCTCTTTGGATTAAAGGGAAAAGAAAAAATAACCGAATTCAAGCAGTGATGGAACTTGTTGATCTACAAAATCACACACAAAAACTTGTCGCAGGATATTCTGGTGGAATGAAACGTAGACTCTCATTGGCTATTGCCTTACTCCATGAACCTGAATTACTTATCCTTGACGAACCTACTGTCGGAATTGACCCGGTCTTACGTAAAAAAATCTGGGATGCATTTGAGAATCTAAATAAACATGGAACGACGATTATTGTTACGACACATGTCATGGGAGAGGCAGAGAAATGTCATCGACTTGGACTAATTCGTAGTGGAGAATTAATAGCTGAAGGAACTCCCCAGCAATTAAAGGAAAACACAAACACAGACTCTATAGAAGATGCATTTTTAGTTTATGGAGGTGAGGGGATATGAGAGTAAAAGCTGTAGTTACACGTATTTTACAACAAATCTTTCGGGATAAGCGGACTATCGGATTATTAATTTTTGCACCTATTTTAGTTTTAACGATGCTGCATCTGATTTTCAATGGTGATGATTATACACCCAAAATAGGAATGGTAGACGTTCCTGACATGATTTCTGATAATCTCGATACTGGTGCTGAAGTGACTTATTACACAGAGGAGGGATCGGCAGAAAAGGATTTGGAGAAACAGTTAATTGATGGCTATATAACTTTTACAGGCAATAAACCGAGCGCATATCTTGAAGGCAGTGATCCAATGGTAAATGGTGAAGTAATTCGTTGGATACACTCTACCTTTGCTCCCCTACAGAAAAATTCGCAAGAGGATTTATCGGTTCACTTTTTGCACGGAGCGAACGATATGGGGCAATTTGATTACTTTGGACCGGTTTTACTAGGTTTTTTTGTGTTCTTTTTCGTTTTTATTATTGCAGGAGTATCTTTCATTCGCGAAAGAACAACTGGGACATTGGAGCGTCTCCTATCCACACCAATCCGCAAATGGGAACTTGTAACTGGTTATACGATAGGTTTTGGAACGATCACGCTTCTACAGTCTACGCTAATTGCAGCATACGCAATCTTTGTCCTTGATATGATGATGGAAGGTTCCTTTTTCCATTTGTTAATGATTATTTTAGCACTGGCACTTACAGCACTTACCTTAGGAATCCTTATCTCATCCTTTGCAAATAATGAACTGCAAATGATTCAATTCATTCCATTGGTTGTTATTCCCCAATTATTTTTCTCTGGTTTGTTTCACTTGGAAACCATTTCGGATTGGCTAAGTTGGATTGGTCCATTAACACCACTTTATTATGCAGCCGAAGCACTAAGAGATGTCATGGTACGTGGCTATGGTTTATCGGAGATTTATAACGAGCTTGTAGTGATGATAGGTTTTTCATGTCTATTTATCTTTCTAAACATCCTTTCTTTACGAAAATACAGGAAAATCTAGTTCCAGTATAAATTGCAATTCATGAATAAAATAGCTTATCATAAGAATAAACACTTATGAATACGAGGAGATGCCTGTGTTTAATGATGCTGATAATTTAACGGAAAAACAAAAAGGTATATTGACTGCAGCCACTGAGTTGTTTGCTGAAAAGGGGTACGCAGCAACTTCAACTAGTGAAATTGCGAAAAAAGCAGGTGTGGCCGAGGGTACCATTTTTCGACATTATAAGTCTAAAAAGGATTTACTATTAACGGTTGTTTCTCCGGTAATGATAAAAATAATTGGACCATATATAAAAAAAGATCTTTATAATGTATTGGATGCTGAATTCGACCATTATGAAGACTTCCTTCGAGCTATGATTGCGAACCGTATAAATTTTATTACGGATAATATTTCATTTCTCCGTATTGTCGTCCAAGAGTTACCATTTCATGAGGAACTCAAAAATCAGGCAGTGGAACATATTGGGAAGGATATCTTTGAAAAGTTGCGTGGAGTCATTCGTTATTATCAAGAAAAAGGGCAAATTGTCCCAGGACATCCGGATGCAATTATTCGCATGGTCGGTTCATCAATTTTCAGCTATATTCTTTCGAGGTATGTACTTTTTCCGGAAAGCGCTTGGGAGGATGAAGAAATAGAGATTGACCGTATCATACAGTTACTATCTAACGGAATAGGAATGATAGATGAGTAAAAGGGCAATATTCTTGTCCTTTTTCTTATTTAACGAACTTACATATTTTATCTCTAAAAAATTCAAACTATTCGATATTGACAGGCATAAGGATTATAATAGAATTAGTTAATTCAATTGAGGGGAGTGGGTAACGATGACAATAATCACAGATAAGTTTGGCAGGCCGCTCCAAGATTTGCGGATTTCAGTTACCGATCGGTGTAATTTTCGCTGTACGTATTGCATGCCAAGAGAAATTTTCGGGCCGGATTATGAATTTTTGCCTAAAGACCATCTGTTATCAAATGAAGAAATTGTCCGGATAGCAACTGCTTTTGTTGCTCTTGGTGTGAATAAAATCCGCTTAACGGGCGGAGAACCACTGCTACGGAGAGATTTACCACAACTTATCGAAAAACTAAGTGTAATCGAGGGACTTGATGATATTGCACTTACGACGAACGCTTCCTTACTGCCAAATAAAGCCGAAGCCATTAAAGATGCAGGGTTGAAACGGATCAATGTCAGTCTCGATGCTCTCGATGACGAAACTTTCCTATCCATAAATGATAGTGGAGTACGCACGGAACGGGTGTTAAAAGGGATTGATAAAGCACTCGAAGTCGGTTTAGAAGTAAAAGTGAACATGGTCGTAAAAAAAGGGATGAATGAACAAGAAATCATCCCAATGGCGAAGTTTTTTAAGGAAAAAGGGATTACATTACGGTTTATCGAATTCATGGACGTGGGGACAACGAATGGTTGGGATTTCAGTAAAGTTGTAACGAAAAAGGAAATCTTTAATCAACTCAGTGAGCATTTTGAATTAGAACCAGTTGATCCGGATTATTTGGGTGAAGTGGCCAAACGTTACCGGTATAAAGGGACAAATACTGAGGTCGGATTTATTACTTCCGTCTCGGAATCATTTTGTTCAACTTGTACACGAGCGCGGATTTCTGCAGATGGAAAGATATATACTTGTTTATTTGCTTCAGGGGGATATGACTTGAAAAAGCTTGTCCGCTCTGAATCTGATGATGAAATAATCAAACAAACGATAGCCTCGATTTGGAGTAAGCGAACGGACCGTTACTCTGATGAGCGTACAGAACTTACAGCAAAAAATAAGAAAAAAATTGAAATGTCCTATATTGGTGGTTAAGAATAATCAGCAGGAACGAAAGGATCGTATTGTGATGAAAGAACGATATTCACGGCAAGCATTATTTAAGCCAATCGGAAAGACAGGCCAGGAAAAGATTAGTGATAGTCATGTCATGATTCTTGGCTGCGGCGCACTTGGTACGGCCAATGCGGCTAATCTTGCACGGGCCGGTGTTGGTAAGCTGACAATCATTGATCGTGATTATGTGGAACGGAGTAATTTGCAACGTCAGCAATTATTTACAGATAAAGACGCGGAAAATCAAGTTCCAAAAGTCATTGCGGCAAAAGAAAAATTAGAAGCAATCAACCCTGAAATTGAGGTTAATGCACTAATTTTAGATGTGACCGGAGAAGAGCTTGCTCCATACCTTAAAGATGTGGACCTCGTCATCGACGCAACGGATAATTTTGATATTCGATTCGTTATGAATGACTTGATTCATAAACACAAGCTTCCTTGGATTTTTGGCTCTTGTGTCGGGAGTACAGGTATGAGCTATACTATCTTACCTGGTGAGAGCCCTTGTCTTGCATGCATTTTAGATACGACGACTTTATCTGGTGCGACTTGTGATTCGGTCGGAATTATCGCACCAGCTGTGCAAATGGTTGTCGCACATCAGACGGCAGAAGCATTGAAGTTGCTTGTTGGGGATGTAAATTCGTTAAGAACACAACTAGTCATGTTTGATTTATGGACGAATCAATACCAGATGATTAAAGTTGATCGTGCCAAAAAAGCTTCTTGTCCGAGTTGTGGTGTAAATCCAAGTTATCCGGCCTTGAGTTATGACACCCGAACGAAAACAGAAGTGCTTTGCGGAAGAAACACGGTACAAATACGAGCAAACCGCCACATCGTTTTGGAAGAGCTGGCAAGCAGGCTGGAGAAACTCGGATCTATCCACGTAAATAAATTTTTGCTCTCCCTCCATTATGGTGACTATCGAGTTGTTGTTTTCTCTGATGGCCGTGCATTCATTCATGGTACAAGTTCAATGGAAGAAGCTAGAAAGATATATTATCAGTTGGTTGGTTAGGAAGGTGAGCAAAAATGGTAGAAATACGAACCCCGATTGAAGTGAACGATGCAATTAAACATGTTATGGAGTTCGCGAAAAAGGGTGAAAAAATATATGTTTCGTTAGAAGAAAGTCATGGCTATTTTCTTGCGGAAGATTTGATTAGTGATCATCCGGTCCCTCCATTTAACCGGACGAGGTATGATGGTTTTGCAGTGAGGGCTGTCGATACAGAGAAAGCATCCCAGGAGCATCCTGTCGAACTTGAAGTCGTCGCTGAAATTGGCGCGGGCAGTGTGTTTGGAAAAGAAGTTGGAGATCAAGAAGCAGTGCGTATTATGACAGGAGCCGAGATTCCACCAGGTTGTGATGCAGTCGTCATGCTTGAGGAAGTCACCGAATGGAAACGGGAAGGTAAAACTGTTATTGAGATTACTAGAAAACTCGATCACTTAGAGAATATTACCTTAAAAGGTGAAGATACGAAAAAAGGGGAAGTGCTCGTTAAAAAGGGAACGTATATCAATCCCGGTATTATGGCAGTTCTCGCGACTTTCGGTTATAAAAAAGTACCAGTAACAAAGAAACCGAGAGTTGGAATCATTTCAACGGGAAGTGAACTATTGCCGGTAGATGCTCCATTAGAGCCGGGGAAAATTAGGGATAGTAATGCGTATATGCTAATTGGTCAGATTGAACGGGCAGGGGCAACACCGGTTTCTTTAGGACAATTTGCAGATGATTTTGAGCTGTGTTATCAGCAGATTGTCGATGCATTGGAGAATGTTGATATTCTCCTTACAACTGGGGGAGTTTCTGTTGGTGATTATGATTATATTCCGGCTATTTTAGAGAAATTGAATGCGAATGTTTTATTCAATAAAATACGTATGCGTCCAGGATCCGTAACGACGGTAGCCGAAGTGGACGGAAAGTTGTTGTTTGGACTATCAGGAAATCCATCATCTTGTTATGTTGGCTTTGAAATCTTCGCAAGACCAGTGATTCGTTATTATCATACCGACAAGCCATTTTTGCAAAAAATTCAGGTGGCCCTAGGCGGAGAGTTTGCGAATTCAAATCCGTTCCATCGTTTTGTTCGAGGAAAACTCCATTTTGAGGAAGGAAATGTTGTTGCAAATCCTGTTGGATTGGATAAACCGAATATCGTCACCTCGCTGGCGGAAGCTAATGTATTAATATTGCTTCCGGGAGGAGAAATAGGATATCACCAAAGGGAAAAAGTGACGGCAATACTGCTGGATGAACAATCTGGATCTACCTGGGAAGACTGGTTGAATGATTTAGAGGAGTGTAACCTATGACAGAGAAAATGTTTGAAATTGTGGAGGAACCAATTGATGTAGATCGTGTCATTCAAAAGGTTATCCGCAGGGAGGCTGGAGCGATTACAACTTTCCTAGGCATTGTGCGGGAGTGGACACACGGTAGAAAAACAATCTATTTGGAATACCAAGCATACGTGCCAATGGCAGAAAAAATGCTTGCTGAAATTGGTGAGGAAGTAAAGGAAAAATGGCCAGATACGATCGTCGCAGTCACACATCGAATTGGACGACTGGAAATCTCCGAAGCAGCGGTTTGTATCGCTGTATCTTCACCTCATCGGAAAGCAGCTTATGAAGCGAATGAATATGTAATTGAGCGGATTAAGCAAATTGTACCGATTTGGAAAAAAGAGCATTGGGCAGATGGTGAAACTTGGATTGGGAACCAAATGGAAACGGAAGCTTATCCGGAAGGGGAACCGGGTAGAGATAAGCGTTGATGGAAGTTTAACTTATTCAACACTTTAAAAGGGAGATGTTTTTATGGTAGAAACTATTAAAGTAACAAATCCGGCTACAGGGGAACTCGTTGAAGAAGTTACACCAGATACAGAACAGGAAATAAAATCAAAAATAGAAAAAGTGACACAAGGATTTCAAAAGTGGAAGAAAATCAATGCACATGAGCGAGCTAGATTACTGAAAGAATGGTCCAATCTTATTCAAGAGCATAAAAAGTCGATTGCTAAGGTCATGACTCTGGAAAGCGGAAAACCGTTACAAGAATCTCTTGGGGAAGTGGATTATGCAACAAGCTATATTGATTGGTTTGCTGAGGAAGCGAAACGGATTTATGGCAGAACGATTCCGGCTCATACAGAATCTAAGCGTATCCTCGTGACTCGTCAGCCGGTTGGAGTTGTTGCTGCCATTACACCTTGGAATTTCCCGGCAGCAATGATGACTAGAAAGGCTGCTCCAGCTCTTGCGGCAGGTTGTACATTTATCGTGAAACCAGCAAGCGAAACGCCACTGACAACAATGAAATTAATTGAGTTGGCGCATGAAGCTGGCATTCCAGAAGATGCAGTGCAGTATGTGAATGGATCAGGTGGAACAATCGGGGAGATTTTTACGAACACCCCACAAATAAGAAAAATAACATTTACAGGTTCAACCCCGGTTGGTAAGCAGTTGATTAAACAGAGTGCAGATTCCGTCCAACATGTATCTATGGAGTTAGGCGGACATGCTCCACTCATTGTAGCAAAAGATGCGGACCTGGATATTGCTGTCAGTCAAACGATTGCTTCAAAATTCCGAAATGCGGGTCAGACTTGTATCTGTGCCAATCGTGTCCTTGTTGCAAAGGAAGTTGTAGATGAATTTGCAGAAAAACTCGTCCAAGAGGTGCAAAAGTTAAAAGTAGGAAATGGCTTAGAGGAAGGTACACAAGTTGGCCCTGTTATTAATAAAGGTGGATTTGAGAAGGTGGTAAGTCAAATCGATGATGCGGTTGAAAAGGGCGCTGATGTATTGGTAGGTAATACATTTGATGAAAATGATGAAAAAGGTTATTATTTCGTCCATCCGACGGTGCTTAATCATGTCACGAATGAAATGGTGATCATGCAAGAAGAGACATTTGGTCCAGTATTGCCAATTACTGCTTTCGAGACGATTGAAGAAGCAGTGGATATTGCGAATAATACTCCGTTCGGATTAGCGGCATATTTCTTTACCAATGATTATCGGACAGGTACATACCTGCATGAGAATCTCAATTTTGGTGTTGTCGGCTGGAATGATGGTGCTCCATCTGCCGCTCATGCTCCTTTTGGAGGGATGAAGGAGAGTGGGATTGGAAGAGAAGGCGGATTGGAAGGTATTGAACCGTATCTTGAAACTAAATATATTTCGATTGGTGGATTGGAGTAAATTCACTGAAGAGATGGAAGTCAATCAAGGTTCATCCTTGGTTGACTTTTTTACTTGAAAAAGAGCCAAATCTATTACAATCTATTACACTGGTTAAAATGAACTATGATTTGAAGAGACGAAAAGGGACTGCCTTATCGTCTCTTTTTTGTAGTATAATAGATATCATTAGTTGCAAAGATATAAGGAGTGTTTACGTGAATAAAAAGGATATTGCAAGTTTCCGCAGACAATTAAAGTTGGAAAATGATCTTTTAAAGCTTAATGAAGTTTTTAATGTATATATTATGAAAGAATCTAGTGAGATTTATCATCAAGAGAGTACCCCGTTTGAGATGCTAGATAGAGAGCAGCAAGAACTTTTCATGGACAACTTTAAAAAAGTATTAGCTGGACAGCTCGACCGTAAACTATTTGAATTGAAATTTGCTAAAGAAGTAGAAAATAGCACACAGCTAATCCTTCATCAAGGATTGCTCACAAACGATACAGAAACTTGGAAGGATCAAATGCTCAAGGTCGTAGAAAAAATGCTTCAAGTAAAACAATATGAACAAGATATTGTTCTGACATTTGTGAACGGGGAATATTTAAAAACTGTAAAGCCGATCAGTGAAGAAACAGAAGATCATGAACGTGATAAAGTATTTTCCCATTCTTTCATCATGTGTACGATAAATACAACCCAAGATCCGAAGAAGGAATTGCTATTTGATTATGTGGAAAAAGAATTCAAATACAATATTGTCGTTGACCCAATCATCGATCTGAATGCTCCGATAGGCGGATTCCTATTCCCTTGTTTCTCTGAAGGGGAGTCAGATGTAAACCATATTTTATATTCTATTGGGAAATCCAAGGAAATTGATTTTGCCTTTATTGAAGAGGTATTAAATGCAGAAGAACTTTTCACCGCGGAAGAAGATAAGTTTGTATTCGAGGAAATCGTTAAGGATGTTGCAGGTGATCAGATTACAACTTCAACTCTCGCTAATGTCTATGAAGAAGTTCAGCGCGTTATAGAAGAGACAGACCCGAAGGATACACCAAAGCTAGACTACAAGGATGTAGAGACGGTACTAAAAAGCAGCGGAATAGAAGATGTTGAAACAGAAGTGATAGAAGCGGCATTTAAACGAGTTACCGATGACGAGACATTCGAACTGAAGGCGAATAATGTTGTACCAAAATATAATTCAAAGTCTATCAAAATCCAAACAAAAGTTGCTGATTTGAAGGTCAGCCCAAGCGAACTTCGATATCTCCGCCAAATGCGCTTGGACGGAAAACTATGTCTCGTAATCGAATTGGAAGAAAACACGGTGATTGAAGGATTCGAGATTATCGAAGAGGAAATGGTAACTAAAAAATCTGACCCAGTTTCAGAATGAATTTTTAACGATTTTTTAACAGAAGGCTAGAAGTGGTCATCTCATATGGCCTTGGGGTCAAGAAAACGGTTTAAGAAGTAACGTTAGAGTTTCTCACATGCCCTCGACGAGAAGAAAATGGCTCAAGAAGTAACGTAAGAACATCTCACATACCCTCGACGAGAAGAAAATGGCTCAAGAAGTAACGTGAGAACATCTCACATACCCTCGACGAAAAGAAAAATGGTTCAAGAGGTAACGTGAGGATATCTCACGTGCCTTCATCGTCAAGAAAAGAGCCTCTAGAGGTAACATTGACTACCATAACCAGCTCTCATCTTTAAGAAACAGAACAAAGGGTGACAGGGATTCGATCAAAAGTAAGAAAGGGCCAACCAAAGTCTTGGTTGACCCTTTCTGTATTTAAAATAACAATAATCCAATTGCGATGGGAATGAAGCTGAAAAATAGAATCATTACACAGAATCCCATGATATCACGGATCTTAAGTCCAGCAATAGCTAGGACTGGTAGTGCCCAAAACGGTTGGATCATATTTGTCCATGCATCTCCCCAAGCGACTGCCATTGCAGTTTTTGGTAGGTCTGCACCTAATTCCATTGCAGCCTGAATCATTATGGGACCTTGTACTGCCCATTGACCACCGCCTGATGGTACAAAAATATTAACTAGCCCTGCACTGATAAACGTAATAATTGGCAACGTAAAATCTGTTGCAAAAGATATAAACCAATGAGAGATTTGCTCTGATAATCCCGATGTTGTCATCATACCCATAATTCCAGCATAAAACGGGAATTGAATAATGATTCCACCAGCATTTTTCACACCATTGGAAACGGTATCGAGAAAACGCTTTGGAGTTCGATGTAATAATATTCCTAAAAACAAGAATATAAAGTTAACAATGTTAATATTCAAATCAAAGCCATTGGTAGCAAAGTGATAAATAATATAGATTAGACCAAGACCACCGATTACTATAGATATGATTTGGCTGTTCTCCAGTTTTTCTGCTGGAGTGGTAGCCTTCACTACAGGCTCTTCATCCTGTTCATCGTCTTCCGGAATATGACTTGCTGAATGAGATGAAGTTGCTCCTTTTAATAAATAGCGGTTAAATATTGGTAGCGTAATAACCATTGTAAGTACGATAAAAATATTTGCTGGACTAAAAAGAGTCTCTACTACAGGAACTTGTCCCATTAAATCCTCAAGAAAGTGTCCAGGAGTAGCGATCGTCAAGGGAACGGAGCCCGAAAATCCACCATGCCATACGAGCATTCCACTATAAGCACTCGCAATCAAAACACGAAAATCCACGGTTGGCACTCTTCTCGCAACATGTACGGCGAATAAGGCGCCGACGACTAATCCAAACCCATAGTTGATCAAACATGCTATTAGTGCAACAAAAGTAACTAGAATAACAGCTTGAGCTGGAGTTTTTGCCAAGGAGCTCAGGCTTTTAAGAGCTTTTTTTACAATAGGTGTATTCGCTAAAATATAACCAGTGACTACTACGAGGGACATCTGCATACCGAATGCAAGCAAGTCCCAAAATCCATTTCCCCAAAAAGAAACCATTTCAATTGGACCACTATCAGTGAATGAGACTCCTAATACATATACTAGGATTGTTAGAATAATAGCAAATAAAAATGCATCTGGCAGGTACCGCTGGACAAGCCGATCAAATAAACTTGTTAAAGCTCTCATCATATTCCCCCCTATAATCTTTTAATAAACGTAAGACCTTTATTTAAGTAATATGCCATAATCTAGCAGATAATGAAAGTAAAAGGTGAATAATTTAGAAAAATAAATTAATTGGAAGATTATGGGATAAAATGAAGAAGGAGAGGGTCAAGGACCTTCTCCTTAGATTAATCTCTACTAAATATATCCCTTGTATAGACCTTTTCTTTACTATCCCTTATATCATCCGAAAGCCTGTTAGCTACAATGACATCTGATATTTCTTTAAATTTCTCCAGATTATTTTCTACCTTAATACCTTCAAATTCTGTACTGTCTAGTGTCGGCTCATAAATGACAACCTCAATGCCTCGAGCAATGATTCTTTCAATGACTCCTTGGATGGCAGATTGACGGAAGTTGTCTGATCCTGATTTCATCGTGAGACGATAGATACCGACTATCTTTGGATTTCGGTCTAGAATCATTTGTGACACATGATCTTTTCTTGTTGCATTTGAGGCAACGATAGCTTTAATCATATTGTTTGGAATACCCTCAAAATGAGCAAGCAACTGTTTCGTATCTTTAGGCAGACAGTACCCGCCATAACCAAAGGAAGGGTTATTGTAATGTGTGCCGATTCGCGGGTCTAAACCTACACCTTCAATAATCTGCTGAGCATTTAATCCATTGATTTCAGCATAGCTGTCCAGTTCGTTGAAGAAAGAAACTCGCATTGCTAAATATGTATTGGCAAATAATTTAATCGCTTCAGCTTCGGTCGATTCCGTATATAATACAGGAATATCCTCTTTAACGGCACCTTGGATCAGTAAATCGGCAAATGTCTTAGCTCGTTCGGATTGTTCACCGAGTACGATTCTAGATGGATGAAGGTTATCATAGAGCGCTTTACCTTCACGTAAAAATTCCGGTGAGAAAATGATATTCTGTGTATTATATTTCTTTTTCAAACTCTCCGTATACCCTACTGGGACCGTGGATTTAATGATCATTAAGGCATCTGGGTTAATCGCGAGGACATCTTCAATCACTGATTCAACTGAACTCGTATCAAAAAAGTTTTTATCAGGGTCATAGTTTGTTGGAGTGGAGATAATGACAAAATCTGCATCTTTATGCGCGGGTTCCGGATCTGTCGTCGCTGTTAAATTCAACTCTTTTGTTCGGAAGAATTCTTCAATCATATCATCACCGATTGGTGATTTTCGTGCATTAATCATATCCGCTTTTTCTTGTATGACATCTAAGGCAGTTACTTCATTATGTTGAGCAAGCAGAACAGCATTGGCTAACCCGACATAACCTGTTCCTGCTACTGTGATTTTCATGATAGGCCTCCCATATAATCAAATTGTTACGATTTGCAGCTAATCCTTTCCCATTATATCTTATTAAGTTTAAAAAATCACGAGCATTCGATTGTGCAGCTTGAACATAAAAAGGTCCATCAAGGATATCCTTGATGGACCTAGTCTACATGTGTGTTACCACATTAAATTTCTTTTTGTAAAGCCTTGAACAGTGCAACTACCATTAATATGATAACAAAGGAAAATGGCAATGCCGCAATAATAATCGTATTTTGCAGGGCAGTTAACCCTCCAACATATAGAAGAATGACGGCAACGGCGGATTGTGCAAATCCCCAAGCGATCTTTACCATATTCGGTGGAGTGAGAGACCCTCTCGTTGTTTGCATACCAAGTACGAACGTTGCTGAGTCTGCCGACGTGATGAAGAACGACGCGATTAAGATAATCGCAAGTATGGAAAGGAAGGTCGACATCGGCAGTTGGTCAAACATATTGAACAACACGAGTTCGGTTGCAAAGCCTGAAAGGTCGATACCGTTATTTTGAATATTTCCCGCAGTCGTTCCAAATGCTGCATACCAAATGGAAATAAATAGAGTTGGTATAATCATGACACCGAGAAGGAATTCTCGTATTGTCCGCCCTCGTGACACCCGTGCAATAAACATGCCGACAAATGGAGCCCAAGAAACCCACCATGCCCAATAAAAAATTGTCCAGCCATCCAACCAGGTGCGATTGTCACCTTCCAGTGGTGCTGTCTTAAAGCTCATGCTGATCAAATTCTGAATGTATAGCCCAATTGTTTCTGTGAACATATTCATAATTAAAATGCTAGGTCCGACGGCAAGAATGATCAGCAATAAAATCACGGCTAATACAATATTTGTATTCGACAAGTATTTTATCCCACGACTCAACCCAGACCACGCAGACATGATAAATAAAAATGTAGCAACAATAATAATGATTAATTGGGAGAGAAAACCTACCTCTATACCAAATAAATGGGACAGTCCACCATTAATTTGTACAGCTCCAAATCCAAGGGAAGTTGCGACACCAAATACCGTCGCGAATACTGCAAGGACGTCGATAACTGTTCCGAGCGGGCCTTTCATAGCATCTCCGAAGAGTGGTTTTAAAGTTGCTGAAATCAAGCCAGGTTCGCCTTTTCTGAATTGGAAAAAGGCAAGTGCCAACGCAACAACACCATACATCGCCCATACATGAATACCCCAATGAAAGTAAGAAAAGGCGAGTGCATCTTTAAACGCTGCATCACTTCCAACTTCGGCATTTGGAGCATCGACAACATAGTGGAAGAGCGGCTCCGCTGCTCCGTAAAATACAAGACCGATCCCCATTCCAGCAGAAAAGAGCATTCCAATCCATGTCGGTGTAGAAAAATCTGGTTTCTCATAATCTTTTCCAAGGCGGATTTTTCCAAATCTGCTGAATGCAATCATGATTGCGATGATTACTAACGCTGACATCAATAACATGTAATACCAGCCAAATGTAGTAGAAACAAGCGATTGGATATCACTTGTAATCCTTTCAAATTGCTTCGGGAAACTAGCTCCCAAAATTACCATAAATACAACAATTGCTATAGCTATGTAGAATACTTTCGAAACCTTCTTCATATTTCCTCCATTTTTCTTAAATTAAACATATGGAACCTATTATACCCTTATTGATTGAAAATGAAACGTAAAATTGTCAAGATAGATTAAAAAAGGTTGGTCTTGAATATGGCTTGAATGAAGGAGAGATTTCCATGAAGATTACCGTTATTGGCATGTGGGGCGGATTCCCGAAGAAGGGTGAACCTTGTTCTGGATATCTGATTCAACATGAAGGATTTTCATTGCTTGTGGATTGTGGCAGTGGGGTTTTGATGAAACTACAGGAATTTATCAATTTGAATGAGATTCATCATGTCGTATTATCCCATTATCATTATGATCATAGCAGTGATGTTGGTGCTTACCAATTTTCTCGACTAGTCAATACTAAGTTGGGAAAAGTTGATCATCCATTGTGTATTTATGGACCGGAAAACCCTGTAAAAAAAGATGAATTTACATCGATACCTTATACTCAATTTCAACGTATTGATCAAGATACCGAGCTTACAATCGGACCTTTCCAACTGAATTTTTTAAAAAGTATACATCCAGTTGAGACCTATGCAATGAAGATTACGTGCAAGAATCAAACCATTGTCTATACTGCAGATACAAGCTATTTTGAAGAGTTGGCAGTATTTAGTAAAGGGGCAGATCTGTTGATTGCAGAGTGTAGTTTATATGAAGGAATGGATGGTAAATCATTTGGTCATATGAACGCAAGAGAAGCAGGACTACTTGCAGCTGAAGCAAAACAAACAATCTTAACTCATTTACCGCACTATGGGAACCTTCAGGAATTGTTACAAAGTGCCCAAGTAGTTGGTGGTATGGCAATAGATTTGGCAAAACCAGGAATGACAGTTAAGTTTTGAGCTTTTGATGACCTTATGTTGAGAACTGGTGTTCGATGATTGGTTTGTGGGAAAAAGCTATATTTTTTAATTATCGTTCGTACGGGGCGCTAGAATTGGCCATATCCTTCAGGTAAACAAGGCGGTATCTACTGAAGAAGGAGTTGTTTGGCAAGATAGTGGATGAATTATAAAGAATCGCTTTTTGACTGGTTCATTCGTATCGATTATCCTTTGCTTTAGAGATGGTTCAAGGCCCCACGCCCAAAAAGTCATGGAAAGGAATTGTTTCCTTCCCATCCTTCCTCTTACGAAACGTTTCATTTCCATGACCAGTTTATATCCCCTCTCTTTTTAGGCTACCCTATCATCCTTGACCATCTCGATTTACTTCTTTTTTACCGGTATTTACAATGATTATACCCATAGCAACTAAAGCAAGAGCGATTAAAACAGCAGGGGTTAAATTCTCTCCAGGAATAAATATAGTGGACAAAATGGATCCTGAAACAGGGACAATAAATTTGTACATTGAAATTTCTCCGGCAGGATTATATTTCAATAAGGAGTACCAAAGTGCAAAGGCAACGGCGGATAAAAGTGCAGAGTAGATGAACAATCCCCAGCCGAATGGAGTGAAAATCATCGCGTTCTCATCTAACTGCGGTAAACCGATAATCAGCAAAAAGAGTGCACCTAGACAAAATTGCCACCCGGTAATGGCAAATGGATGAATCCCTTTTGCCAGTTCTTTTGCCAAAATCGTTGCAAAAGCGCTTGTTAGGCCGGATAATATCATAAATCCTTCACCCATAAACGTGAATTGGAAAGTAAAATCCTGTCCCCAGTTTGCAGCAATGATCCCTAAGAACCCAGCTAGTAGTCCGAGTGCTTTTCTTGTGCTCATTTTATCGTTGACATAAAAATAATGAGCTAATAGTACTGTAAGAAACGTTCCACTGGAATTCAGAATTGCTCCTTGCATACCTGTGACATGTGCTAAACCATTATAAAAGAAAAAGTATTGCAAAGCAGTTTGTACTAGTCCTAGAATGGCAAGTATCCCCAGTTGTTTCTTCGTGATATAAAGGTGTTTAAGATTACTGATGAGAAGAAAGGTGAGTACAATCATCCCAGCAAGCAGAAATCGCAGACCGGCGAATACTATTTTTGCTGCAATGTCATCAGCAGCAATTTGGAATTCCTCGTAACTTACTTTTAATAGAGGAAATGCACTTCCCCATAATAACGAACAAAAAACAGCAATCAATATAACAGACCATTTCATTTGTAAAAATTTTTGCATGTAAGACCCTCTAATCTCAAAAAAATTAAGGCCAATCAGATTAAGCTCTGATTGACCGAATGATTTACTTCTCTACTTTTACTGGAATCAACAGCTCATTTTGTCTGGAGCCGTCTTCTGCACTTTCTTCATAAAGAATAAGTGTACCTGAATCAAAAGCAACATCTTCAAACGTAATTGTTATTTCAAACTCGCCCCATTCCGGAGCCGCTGCGCTCGCAGTGACGAACCCTTCGTCTAAAATATTATGTCCATCTTCGAATTCATACTGGACTGTACCTTCGAAGACCCGTGCTTCTCCACGTACAGTAAATTCATTGTCCACAACTGTATTGGGTGCAGGTTCAAAAATTCGAAAAGCTTCATTTTCTTCAACTATTTGAGACCCGTCACCTTCAGAGTCAGTTTCTTCACCATCAGGTTCCTCTGTTTCTTCTTCTGTGCTGTCTTCTTCGGGAGCCTCAGATTCATCTTCAGTTGCTTCTTCATCAACTGCAGATGTATTTTCTTCTTGCTCTGGTTGTTCCGTATCTGGGTTGTCATCCCCAGTTCCACACGCACTTAGAACAATCAAGCTAGAAAGCAACATGGTCATGAAAATAAACAGTTTTTTCTTCATTTCCTTCACCCCTCTAAAATGTACTAGTTACTCCATCATTATATATGAAAAATCGACAAGCTGAAAGTAACTCAATATGCAACTGCTATTTTGCTGTTTTTATAGGCTTGCTGTTTCAAGATTTAGTATTTATAATAAGTTTTATCATACATTAAAGTTTATATACCTTCATATCTAGTTTGGGGAGAGGGAATTGTTTCTGCATGATCATACAAAGAGGGGAGAGGTGTGGATTGCCGATTAATATACCGAAAGAGCTGCCGGCATGGGAAACATTGAAAGAGGAGAAAGTCTTTATCATGGACGAAGATCGGGCTCGGACGCAGGATATTCGTCCGCTTAATATTCTTATTATGAACTTGATGCCCGAGAAAGAAAAAACGGAACTTCAGCTTTTACGTTTATTAGGGAATACACCGTTGCAGGTAAATATCACATTTCTGCGGACTGCAACATATCAATCTAAGAATGTGAGCAATTATCACTTAGATACGTTCTACAAGACATTTGAAGAAGTGAAATCCCAAAAATTTGACGGCTTAATTATTACTGGAGCACCTATTGAGCATTTGGAATTTGAGGAGGTCAATTATTGGGAAGAGCTTAAAGAGATTATGGATTGGGCAGAAGAAAATGTAACATCGAACCTTTACATATGCTGGGGAGCTCAAGCAGCGTTGTACCATCATTATGGAATCAACAAGGAGATGCTCCCGAAAAAATATTTCGGTATTTTCAATCATGATATTGCTGATCCGACGGAAAAACTTGTTCAAGGTTTCAACGATACATTTTTAGCACCTCATTCGAGGCATACAACTGTCGATACGTCCGCTATCGAGAAGCATCCAGATTTATTCCTGCTTTCAAAGACAGACGATAATTCTGCATTTATTGTTCTTTCACAAGACAGGAAAAATATTATGATCACAGGTCATCTCGAATATGATGCGACTACATTGAGTGATGAATATTACCGTGATTTGAGAAAGGGTAAGGAGATTGAGATTCCGGTTAATTATTTCCCGGAAGATAATCCAGAGAACACACCACCAAACACTTGGCGCTCTCATACCCATTTATTGTTTTCGAATTGGCTGAACTACTACGTGTATCAAGAAACTCCATATTATTGGAATTAAAAAGAGCGGAATATGCTTCATGCATGTTCCGCTTATGTTATGACCTTTTAAATTTACTTCCTTTACTCTTCGCCCGAAGCTGGTCCATCAGACTGGCTGATTTTGCACTCGCTTGGTTTGTTGCTGTGTCATCTATGCCAGTAATTCGATATTCTCCATTCTGTTTTTTCAATTTGAAGATGGTATTCTTTTTGCTGTTTGGCGGCAACTCACTTTTTTGAACAATGATTTCTTCTTTATCTTCTTCTATCAAGATAACTGCTTGTTCACCTTCGAAACGATCTAAGATACCTTTTTTCATCGTACACATGCATTCCCTTCAGATTTAATATCTGCAATACGTGCTGGCCCAATTCCCTTAATACGTGTAAGATCGTCCACGGAATGATATGGTCGGAGGTCGATGAGATCTTGAGCGCGTTCAGGGCCGATATGGATAATTTTCTGTACCTCTTCATAGGATGCTTCGTTAATATCAACACAAGAGGCTGACTGGTTATTATCATTCTCGGATACTTCTTGCTCCTTACTAGTTGTGTCCTCCTCATTTTGAGGAGCTTTCATTGAAGAATCAGGACCACTGAACTCCACTGAGATTTCTTCGCCATCTGATGTGAGGATGATGGTTCCGTGGGTATCCGTCCCATAGATATCTATATTGCGTTCTTCAACAGCTTCTATAACTTCGGGACTAGGGTGACCATAACTATTATTAGCACCTGCACTATAAATCGCGATATCGGGCGAAACTGCATCGATAAAAGCTGGATCATTCGATGTCTTGGAACCGTGATGACCTAGATGCAACACGTCGGCATCGACAGTAAAGTTGTTCCTCATATACGATTCTCCACTACGATCAGCATCCCCTGTTAATAAAAACTGTAAACCTCCATAGGTAAAGCGTGCGGCAATGGACTCTTCGTTGGATTTTCCTGAAATGCTTTCTGGATAAATCACTTCAATATCCATTGGTCCAATTGTGAAAGTTTCGCCAGCACGTGGTTCGTGATAATCAGCATCACTTTCCAAGACTGCTTCAATAGCTCTCTGAAATGTTTGTGATGAACTTTCATTTCCAGACATCCATACTTCTCCAACCTCGAATGACTGCATGACTTTATCCAACTGACCAATATGATCTGCGTCTGGATGACTGACGATGACTAGATCAAGTGTACTGACTCCTTGGGAGTTTAAATACGGAACCACTTCATCTCCACGCCAGTCTCCGGTATCATACAGAATTGTATAATCTTCTTCAGCTTCACTGTATTGGAAAAGGGTGGCATCTGCTTGTCCGACATCGATGAAATGAATTTTCAGCTCCCGAAGGTTGGCAGGGGAGGAAGGTTCTTCTTCTATCTCCTCTTTTGTACTTATCTCTTCCTCATCTTTATCATCAGACTTTGCAGCGGATTCCGTTTCCTGTTTCTCTTTTACAGCAATAGATGCTTGCTCATGATTACTGACAGAATCAGGAGCAGATTCTCCACATGCGCTGATGAAAAATACGGCTATTAAAGCAAATATAAATGTCAAACGTCTCACATAATTTCCCCCTACTATGTCAATCTAGCAATTTCAGCGTATCAAATGAGCCGTTTAAAAGCTAGCAAGCTTAACTGGGAAAATTAAATTTTGTTACTAGAGATGTAGTATAGTTTTAGATTTTTTCATTTGGAAAACTTGAATTACGTTATGGATTTCTGGCTTTAAGAATGAAAGATACAAAGATGCAGATTACTCATTGGTTTGAAATAATACAAACAAAAATGGAGGTTTTGCATATGAATGTCTTGATAACCATATGTCTTTCACTTTACGTATCACAGATAACAACAATGGAGTGGGTAACAAGTTGGAAAAACGAAGAAATCGTCATTGGAGTAGTCGATCGTATAGAAGGGGAGACAGTCGTCATTTTAGTAGAGGAACAGCATCAAGAATTCCACATAGAAAAAGAGCGGATTCCTGTCTCCGCTCATAAGGGGGGTTGGTTTCTATTATTGATACAAGATAAGGAGCTTATCATTCTCAAAGAATTGCCGATTTTTGAGAAGAAACAAAAAAAGATAAGTAATCAATTACTTGAAAGATTACGAAAGGAAAAGCAATTATTCGAGTAATGCTCCAATCGCACCAGCATAAGCCGCTTTATCGGGAAATATAGGTTGGTAAGATAGCATTTCCTGGAAACTTAAGAATACTTCTTGAAGAGGTTTATTACCTTCTACCGTACTTCCGACAAAGACAATTTTTCCAATACCTTTGATGGCGGCAACGTTTCCAGCTAAGGAGAGAATAACTTCACCAATCAATTGTGTTAATGAGCGAAGCAGATCAGCCTCCGAATGTTCCTCTTGCAAATGGACCTTCCCAAAGTTTGCTGCTGTCAGTTCTCCTGTAAGTGGGGCATGCTGCTCTCCATAAATATCTTTAACTAATAAATCGCTGTTTTGATGATTTCCTTTCGCACTAAGTTCGACTAATTCACGGAAACTTTTGCCCTTTGCAATTAGGGAGCCTAAGCCCATCAAGGTCCCGCCGCCAACACCACTACCGAGTACCCGTTCAAATGACTGACCCTTTACATGAAAAATTGACGTACCTGTTCCTATACTAACAAGGATATATTCATCAATTTTTTCAGGGAATTCTTCCAATAGATAATTGGTTCCCTGTACGATCGCAGTAAATTCTTCCACAGTATGATTAGGCTGTTTCATGGACGCTTTAAGTTGATTCCATCTTCCTCCTGTACCGTATATATGAGCATCTGGAGCAAGCATCTGCAGCCATTTTGCCAACTGCTCTTGTTGATTGTAGGAGTATGTTTTAACATGCAGTAACCCTTTTTCTTCATAAGCTAATTTGATTAAAGAACCACCAGCATCGATCCCAATTCTTTTCACTCTTATTCCCCCTTTGTAAAATCGTTACCGTTATTATCTTAATGTAGTTATTTCTAGTCAAGTCAGGTAAAATGTAATTAAGTGAAACTTTTCTAGGGAATATGACGTATTACAAGATAAGAAATAGTGAAGTATATATCCATGTCTGACTGATAGAACGATATCGTAAGGGACATGTACTTTTATATAGGAGTGATGAAATGAAAGCATTTTTGCAATTTGTCTTACGTTCTGCGGCGGCTTTCACTGCAACGGGAAGTGTATGGTTGGTCAGTTTTTTCGCCTTTGAGCAAGTTGTTTTGTGGTCGACGGTTTTCGCTCTTGCTGGTGGTACCGGAACATACTACTCTGTAAAGCAAATACAGACTTACCGCTATGCGAAAAGCAATGGGCTTACATGGAAAGAATATAAATTTATTATCGAGAACTTGAAAGATGCAAAGGTTAAAATCAACAGGTTGCAACGTGCGTTTGTTCAAGTTCGTCGGCTTGGTAATGTAAGAGAGAACTTTGAGATCTTAAGAACGGTCAGGAAAATTTATGCCAACACGAAACGGGAACCACGTCGTTTTTTCCAAGCAGAAGCTTTTTATTATAAACATCTTGATTCTTTAGTCGAGATTGCAGAGAAATATGCTTATCTTTCCCAGCAGCCGGTGAAATCAAGGGAAATGAATGAAACGATGCGGGATAGCCGTCATACAATCATCGTGCTCGGACAGACAGTGAATAAAGATTTACGAGTGATGCTCAATGACGATGTGGACACACTTCATTTTGAACTGGACGTCGCGAAGAAGACAATCCAGAAACCGAAAAAATCCAATGGGAGGGTCATTTAATGAACGAAGAAAAAAAACATGAATTCAATATGGACGAGCTCTTAGCGAACCCGTTCGGTAGTGACTCCATTGATACAGATATTGTTGAAAAAGAAAATGAACCTAAAAAGTTAGTCGATTTGCTTCCGGAAGATAAGAAAAAACAAGCGCTTCAGCTGGCGGAGCAGATCGATCCGAAAAATCATCAAAGTGTCTCACAATATGGAACAGAAGCACAGTCCAAACTTATGGATTTTTCGCATAACATGCTGGACCATGTAAAAAACAGTGATATAGGCGATATTGGTGGTATTTTATCGGATTTAATGAAAAAGTTGGAGCAGGTTGACCCAGATGAATTGAACCCAGAGAAGCGTGGTTTTCTCGCTAAAATCTTTAATCGGGTGTCGAATTCAGTGAATCAGGTCCTTTCCAAGTATCAAAAAACTGGTGCACAAATTGACCGAATCAGCGTAAAATTGGATCGCAGCAAAGATGAGCTTATGAAAGATAACAAGTTGTTGGAACAGCTCTTCATGAGGAACAAAGAATATTTTGACGCTTTAAATATTTTCATCGCTGCCGGTGAAGTGAAAATTGAAGAGCTCCGTACAAAAGAGATTCCAGCTTTAAGAGAAAAAGCAGAGGCAAGTCAGAACCAGATGATGGTCCAAGAAGTGAATGATTTGATTCAATTCACCGATCGCCTGGAAAAGCGGACCCATGATTTGAAATTAAGCAGGCAAATCACAATCCAGAGTGCACCACAGATTCGTCTTATCCAAAATACGAACCAGGCCCTAGTGGAAAAAATCCAATCATCTGTATTGACAGCTATTCCGTTATGGAAAAATCAAATTGCGATTGCACTCACTTTGTTGCGTCAACGAAATGCTGTGGAAGCACAAAAGCTTGTTTCCCAGACGACGAACGATTTGTTACTGAAGAATTCTGAGCTATTGAAGACGAACACCATCGAGACAGCGAAAGAGAATGAACGTGGTTTAGTTGACATTGAAACATTGAAGAAGACTCAAGAACAACTCATGTCTACAATTGAAGAAACACTCTCTATCCAAGCGGAGGGAAGAGCGAAACGTCAAGAAGCCGAAAAAGAAATGCTGCAGATGGAAGAAGAAATGAAACAAAAATTATTGGAACTTAAATAAACTGAGCTTCATTTAGTTGGGGTTTCGCCCCCTAAATGCAAGTGCTAATAAATAATTTGAAATTGGGTCATTCAGGATTCTTCTGAGTGGCCCATTTCTTAAGAATAGAGGGATTGAGTTGAGAACATTGATTGTCGGGGCTGGAGCTATGGGATGCTTATTCAGCGCTAAATTGCATCTTTCAGGATTTGATGTGACATTGTTCAATCGGGAAAACGAACGCGTGAAATGGATCGAGCGCGAAGGGATTCAGCTTATTACTGTGGATAATGAACAAGTACAAGCGTTTGTACCGGTTATCTATGATACTGGTAAATTAGAAAAATATGATCTCATCCTTATCTTAGTGAAATCATTTGCAACCGAAGCTGTATTGACGGAATTAAAACATATTGTAGATGAAAACACTATCGTACTATCTTTACAAAACGGAGTAGGGAACCTTGAAATAATGCAGAAAGTGGTTCCTCGTGCTGACCTTGGAATAGGTGGAACAGGAAGTGGTGCGAGTGTATTGAATATTGGCATGATAGCACATCGGGCAACAGGCGTTACGAACATCGGTTTTATTGAAGATCGCCAGCCTGATAAATATTTATACATAAGTGAAATGTTCAGTAAATCAGGAATCGAGACGGTTATAACGGAAGATGTTCAATCTGTCATATGGACGAAGTTGATGATCAATGTGGCCTTCAACAGCTTAACTGCAATTACCCGCCTGCGAAATGGTGATGTGCTTTTACCGAAAGCGGGAGAGTCCCTCGTACGGGAGTTATTGACAGAAGCACTGGAAGTAGCTGAAAAGGAAGGTGTGGAAATTTTATATGCCAATCCAATAGAGGATATTCTTCAAATCGGTCATACACAAATAGCGAGGAACCAATCTTCCATGCTTACAGATGTATTGAAAAGTCGTAAAACAGAAATTGAAGTCATCAATGGCGCTATTGTAAAGTATGGAAAAAAACATGGCATCTCAACACCATACAATGAATTAATGATGGCTTTAATTAAAGTCATTGAAGAAAGCTATCCAAAACAAATAGAAAGATAAGTATTTTATCCAATTGTTCAGAGAAATGACTTGACTTTAAAAGTATGAAAATTTAGAATTAGGTTAATCTCAACATTACCATTTATTAATGGTAATTTTTTTCTGTGAATAATGAATGACCATTCACTCGAAATGAATGTCAAAGGGAGGAAATCATATGATGCATGAAGCGACGAAGAAGTTGAAAAGGGGAGTGAAGCTGCCAGTTATTATGGCCCCGATGTTCCTTATCTCTAATCCAAAAATGGTTTTGGCAGCATGTGAATCTGGTATAATCGGTACTTTTCCTGCATTGAATGCGCGTACAACCGAAATGTTGGATATGTGGTTGCAGGAAATTACGGACGGTATCCAAAGAATAGAAGAAGGTGGCGAAGAAGCTGCACCTTGGGGGATTAACTTTATCAGCCATCGTTCGAACAAAAGATTTAACGAGGATCTGGCATTAATTGAGAAATATGAACCACCGCTTGTCATTACTTCTTTAGGGGACCCAAGTCCAGTCGTTCAAATCGTAAAGAATTATGGTGGGGTCGTTCTTAGTGATGTGATTGATATGAAATTCGCCAAGAAAGCCCTTGAAAAAGGCAGTGATGGATTGGTGTTGGTTGCTGCCGGAGCAGGAGGTCATGGCGGTAGATTGAATCCCATCGCATTCATGCATGAAGTCAGAGAATTTTTTGATGGCCCCATTGCGTTGTCTGGTACGCTTTCTAAAGGAGAAGATATTCTTGTCGCCGAGACGTTAGGTGCTGACTTTGCGTATTTCGGAACTAAATTTATTGTCGCAGAAGAAGGCAGTGCAGAAGATGCATACCGAGAAATGATAGTAGAATCCAATATTTCTGATATAACATACACTCCAGCATTCAGCGGAATTCACGCAAACTATCTTACACCGAGTATTATAAGAGCTGGACTCGACCCTGCTCAGCTTCCGGAAAAAGGAAAAATCGATTTTTCAGAACGAGGCAATCATGATGCAAAGGCATGGCGAGACATATGGGGTGCAGGACAGGGAGTAGGGCCAATTAAAAAGGTGCAATCGGTCAAGGAAATAACAACCGACTTAAGTAAAGAATATTTAGCTGCTGTCGAAAAAATAGCAAATAAATACAATCAAACCATGCAACGTTCTAATTGAGAGGGGGAATTTAAATGAGTTTAGTAGATGTTAAGAAAGATAATCATATTGCTTATATTACGATGAACCGTCCTGAAAAACGAAACGCATTATCATATGATTTAGTAAATGATCTGATTCCAGCACTTCAAGAAGCTGATAGTGACCAAGAGATCCGTGTAGTTATTTTATCCGGAGCAGGAAAGGGTTTCTCGGCTGGTGGTGATTTAGAGACCATTCACGGTTTAAATGAATCCGCTTCCATTATGAGGTATATGAAAAGGGCGCTAGCAGTCGTGCAGACGATCCGTAAAATGGATACGTATGTAGTTGCTGCGGTGCAGGGCTTTGCAGCAGGAGCAGGGTTCAGTATTACCTTAGCGGCAGATTTCATCGTTGCCGAAAAACAAGCCCAATTTATCAGCAGCTTTTCAAATATTGCATTAATCCCTGACCTTGGCTTAATTAAAGCGTTAACCGATAATATTCCGCGGCCACTTGTCAAAGAATGGATTTCTTCGGCAAGACCTATTTCTGCTGAAGAACTTCAAAAGTATGGACTGGTGAATCGCGTGGCAGAAGGAGATTTATTGGAAGAAGCAACAGAATTTGCTCAATTTATTGTCGATGGACCACCGCTCGCCAATCAGTTTGTCAAGCACTTCGTCAACCATGCTGCTGATTACAATTACGAAACAAGTGATTTGCAAGAGACAGCCATTCAGACCTTGCTTCTCCAGTCACAAGATAATAAAGAGGGAGTCACTGCATTCTTTGAAAAGCGAAAACCAAATTTCACTGGGAATTAATATAAGGGACGTGGAAATATGCTGAAGGAATATGGATTACAATTAATTCGGCTGGATTTGCCATTTAGACTTAATCATGTCAACTGTTTTCTAGCTGAGGGATCAGACGGCTATACGGTCATCGATGTCGGCTTACATAACAAGGAAACCGTAAAACGTTGGGAAGAAGAACTCAGAGGAAAAGAAGTGACAGACTTGATCATTACTCATTATCATCCAGACCATTATGGATATGCTGGAGGGTTTCAAGAAAAGTATGGCGTCAATGTCTCGATGACAGAAGTTGACGCCGAAAATGGCAGAGTCAGTTGGGAGGATCTATTATTATCAAAATTAGAGAAGTACTATGCGTTATCTGGCATTCCTAGAACTATTGGTCGGGAGATGGTGAATAACACGGGAGAATTCATACCAAGAGTAACCCCATATCCGACGATCCAACATTATTTGGAGGAAGGGGAAAAGATTATCCTTGGAAAATATGAATATGAAGTTATTTTTACCCCTGGTCATTCGGAGGGTCTAGTAACTTTTTATAATAGAGAAAAAAATGTGCTGCTTAGTACTGATCATATATTACCAAAAATTACTCCAAATATTTCTTATTGGTATCATGGTGACCCTAATCCTTTGGCCAGTTATTTTGATTCACTTCGCAAGATTGAAGCGCTAGAAGTTGATTTTGTCATACCTTCTCACGGTAAACCATTTTACGATGGGCATCTTCGTGTGTTGGAATTGATGAAACATCATGAAGAACGACTGGAAACCTTATATGGCATCATTCGAAATGGGTGTACGGTATATGAGGCTTGTGAGAAGCTTTTCAATAAAACTTTAACCATTCATGAAACACGTTTTGCAATAGGCGAAACCTTAGCACATTTGGAGTATTTACGTTTAAACGGCAAGAGTACTCGGGAATTGCAGGAAAATGTCTATGTTTATCGGGCAATATAAAATTTGCTGGAAAGGGAATATGAGAGCATCTCATGTTCCCTCTTTTTTTAAGATTTGTCATCCGAGGTAACATGAGAATCAGTCATGTTACCTACTTCCTTAAATTTTGTCCACCGAAGTAATGTGAGAAATCTCACTGTGTCATAAGTACTTTGTTAATTCGTACCTAACTATCTTAAATATGAAACTGCATATTGTGGTATCTTATTTGTTCGAAATAATTCGATAGTGTTAATATAAAGGTAGTATAAGTAACGGGGAGGATTGGAATGATTAAACATTTGCAGGATACGATTACATTAAATAATAATGTAAAAATGCCTGGCTTTGGTTTAGGTGTTTATAAGGTTGAGGATGGTGAAACTGTTATTGATGCGGTCTCCTCAGCTCTATCCGTCGGTTATCGATTAATTGATACAGCTGGTTTTTATGATAATGAAGAAGGTGTTGGAAAAGCAATCAATGAATCCGGTATTCCGAGGGATGAAATCTTTGTAACATCGAAAGTTTGGAATGATAATCAGGGATATGAGTCCACATTGCAAGCCTTTGATGAGTCCCTGAAAAAATTGAACTTAGATTACATGGACCTTTATCTGATTCATTGGCCGGTGTCCGGAAAATTCAAAGAGACGTGGCGTGCAATGGAAAAGCTTTATCAAGAGGGAAGAGTCCGAGCAATTGGAGTAAGTAATTTCCATGTGCATCATTTACAGGAGCTCCTAAAGGATGCGGAAGTGACGCCAGCCGTCAACCAGATTGAATTTCATCCACATTTGACTCAAGATGATGTATTGAATTTTTGTAAAGAGAATCAAATTCAAATGCAGGCTTGGTCTCCATTGAAGAAAGGGCGTATTTTCGAAGATCCTCAGCTAGTGGAGATTGCGAATAAATATAATAAAACAGTGCCGCAAGTTATATTACGCTGGGATATTCAGAAGGGAGTAGCAACCATACCAAAGACGATAAATAAAAATCGGATGGTAGAGAATGCACATATCTTTGATTTTGAACTGACTTCAGAGGAAGTGGAGCAGATTACGAATATGAACAAAAATGAACGGACCGGTTCCAACCCAGATGATTTCTAAGGAGTATATCTTTTTATGAGGAAAGTATTACTAATAATTGCAGGTTGTGTCATTATGTTGAGCGGCTGTTTGAATTCAGTAGCTGTTAAAGTGGTAGATGATATGTACACTAATGCAATTATGGAGGAAAGCGAAACAGTGGAGTTTTATTTTAGTGATGAATTTTTATCTCAATATCCACTGGATTCGTTAATTGAAGAATTGGCAAGCCATATGCGCCATGCAGGTGGCGTCACGTTATTAAATACAATTGAGCTGACTAGAAATCAACTCGATGAAAATATTGTTCATGAGTTAGATGAAAAATATGATGAGAAATGGCATTTTGTCGTCAACGATGCAGATGACGAACATGTCATGACTTGGATCGTAGTGAAGACATCTACACAGTATGAAATCATTGAAGGTAATAAAGTAACGATTAAGGATTATCAAGATCAAATCAAAAAATAACGAGGGTCATGAAAGGATTCCAGCGTTTAAAGTGAGGCATGTTAAAAATCGAAATGCCTCCACCAATTGGAATATTTCTGAGCCTCGGTTGTTTTATTCTTGATTTTCACCATTTCCCTAGAGAATTCCTTCTCCAGTATTTTTAGTCTAGAAAGTAAAACTCCTACCACTGTGTTGTTCTTTCATATTTTAATAGCTATAGTCTACTACTATTTCTTCACAGAAAGTTCTACGTTTATATGACAGACTTCAACAATCTATTCCACACAAAAAAATTGTCCAACCAAATTCCTTGCATTGCATGTTACTTCAATATCCCTACTCCCATCGAGGGCAAAAACTTCAAGTCATTGTTATCTTTAAGATTAATAATTCCAAGGTAATGTTACCTCCCTGTCCGGCATAGGATATATAAATCGCTGCTATCTTGGAGGGAGTATATATGGATATCTTAAACAGAGTTCGAGAGTATCGCGAGGAAGAGAGTCGTTTACGATGGGAAGGCACTTTTGGTGAGTATTTGGAGATTGTGAAGGAAAGACCTCATGTTGCTCAATCTGCTCATTCCCGTATATATAATATGATTAAAGACAAAGGTTTAACAGAGAAAAATGGAAGAAAAACATATCACTTTTTCGGGAATGATATATTCGGTTTGGAGGAAGCGGTTGAGCGTCTTGTAGAGGAGTATTTCCATCCGGCAGCTAAACGATTAGATGTAAGAAAAAGAATCCTGTTATTGATGGGGCCCGTCAGTGGTGGGAAATCGACACTTGTAAACTTATTAAAGCGTGGATTAGAAGAATACTCACGGACGGATGCTGGGGCGGTTTATGCGATTAAAGGTTGCCCAATGCATGAAGATCCGCTTCATTTGATTCCACCACATCTGCGAAAAGAGTTTCAAGAGGAGTATGGGATCCGTATTGAAGGGAGTCTATCTCCATTAAATACGATGCGTCTGGAAAAGGAGTATGGCGGTAGAATTGAAGATGTGCTCGTCGAACGAATATTTTTCTCAGAAGATAAGCGGGTTGGTATAGGAACATTCAGTCCATCCGATCCTAAATCTCAAGATATTGCTGATCTAACTGGTAGTATCGATTTCTCAACAATTGCAGAATATGGTTCCGAATCAGATCCGCGGGCGTACCGTTTTGATGGAGAGCTCAATAAGGCAAACCGTGGAATGATGGAATTCCAAGAGATATTAAAATCTGATGAAAAATTCTTATGGCATTTGTTGTCCTTGACACAAGAAGGAAACTTTAAAGCGGGAAGATTTGCCCTCATTTCGGCGGATGAAATGATTATCGCCCATTCGAATGAAACCGAGTATCGCTCATTTATTGCCAATAAAAAGAATGAGGCATTGCATTCTAGAATCATCGTGATGCCTATCCCATATAATCTTCGAGTAAGCGAAGAAGAAAGAATTTATGAAAAAATGATTAAAGAAAGTGACATGGCGGATGTGCATATTGCTCCACATGCTTTACGTGTAGCGGCAATTTTCTCTGTACTCACCCGCTTAAAAGAATCGAAAAAACAGGGAATTGATTTAGTCAAAAAAATGCGGCTATATGATGGCGAAAGTGTAGAAGGATATAATCAGGTGGATTTGGAAGAATTACAGCGGGAGCATAAAGATGAAGGGATGAGCGGAATTGATCCGCGTTATGTCATCAACCGGATATCATCTGCGATTATCCGAAAAGAAGTTCCATCCATTAATGCTCTAGATGTACTGCGTTCCTTAAAGGACGGTCTGGATCAACATCCATCGATTTCACGAGAAGATGCAGAGAAATATATGAATTATATCGCTGTTGCAAGGAAGGAATACGATGATATAGCGAAAAATGAAGTACAGAAAGCGTTCGTCTATTCCTATGAAGAGTCTGCAAAGTCATTATTGGATAATTACCTTGATAATGTGGAGGCTTATTGTAATAAAAATAAACTGCGTGACCCACTGACCGGTGAAGAAATGAATCCAGATGAAAAGCTGATGCGGTCGATTGAAGAGCAAATTGGCATATCGGAGAATGCGAAAAAAGCTTTCCGTGAAGAAATCTTAATCCGTCTGTCCGCTTATGCAAGAAAGGGCAAACGTTTTGACTATAACTCACATGAGCGTCTGCGTGAAGCGATTCAAAAGAAACTATTTGCTGATCTAAAAGATGTCGTAAAAATCACAACCACATCGCAGACTCCAGATGAAAATCAGTTGAAGAAAGTGAATGAAGTGATTGCAAGATTAATCGATGAGTATGGATATAACTCAACTTCGGCGAACGAACTGCTTCGTTATGTTGGAAGTTTATTAAATCGATAATAATTTTTCAAATATTAGAGCCTGAATCGGATGCGTTGGAAGCAAATGAACTTGGAGATGAATAGTATATTACAAGCAGTAAATATTTTTTTAGGCATGATGAAGGAGGAGAAGGATGAGAGAAAAGCCGAATCGACAGCCATTTCTCGTTTCCAAGGAAAATTGGTCTCTCCATCGTAAGGGAAATCAGGATCAAGATCGACATATGGAAAAAGTGAAGGAAGCAATTAAAAATAATCTCCCCGATTTAGTCAGTCAAGAAAATATTATATTATCAGATGGTAAAAACGTAGTGAAAATTCCAATCCGCTCCTTGGATGAATATAAAATCCGATACAACCATGACAAGACTAAACATGTAGGTCAGGGGGATGGAGAGAGTCAGGTCGGTGATGTGATTGCGCGGTCAGGAAGTGGAGATGAGCAGGGCAGCGGTGAAAAGCCGGGAGATCAACCGGGCAATGATTATTATGAGATGGAAGTTTCCTTAGCTGATATTGAAGCCGCTCTATTAAAAGAGTTGGAATTACCGAACATCGCAGAAAAAGAAACCGGTGAGATGGTGACAGAGAGCATTGAATTTAATGATATCCGTAAAAAAGGCCTCATGGGTAATATCGATAAAAAACGGACAATTTTATCAGCACTGAAAAGGAATGCAACGAAAGGGGAACCGACGATTACTCCAATTCACCCTGATGACCTTCGTTTTAAGACGTGGAATGAGGAAGTCAGGCATGAATCAAAAGCGGTCGTGCTTGCCATGATGGATACGAGTGCCTCGATGGGAACGTTTGAAAAGTATATGGCACGCAGTTTTTTCTTTTGGATGAACCGCTTTTTAATCAAGAAGTATCAAACGGTAGAATTTGAGTTTATCGCTCACCACACCATGGCGAAAGTTGTTACGAAAGATGAGTTCTTTTCCAAAGGGGAAAGTGGAGGGACGATTTGTTCTTCCGCTTATATGAAAGCATTGGAACTAATCGAAGAGAAATATTCTCCGAGCCGTTACAATATTTATCCAATTCATTTTTCCGATGGTGAGAATATCACTTCGGATAATGTGAAATGTTTGAAGTTAGTTGATGAGCTGCTTGATGTGTCGCAAATGTTTGGATACGGCGAGGTCAATAGTTATAATCGATATTCTACTTTAATGAATACGTATCAAAACATCAAGCATCCGAACTTTCGATATTATCAACTCCGGGAGAAAAAGGATGTATACCCGGCATTGAAAACGTTCTTTTCGCGAGTAGAGACGAGGGAGGGTTCTCGTTGAACGACCAAAAGGAATTGGAATATGCCATAAGTGAAATTACGGAAATAGCAGAAGGATTCGGATTGGACTTTTATCCGATGCGTTATGAAATTTGTCCGGCTGAAATCATTTATACTTTTGGGGCTTATGGAATGCCTACAAGGTTTAGCCATTGGAGCTTTGGAAAACAGTTCCACAAAATGAAACTGCAATATGATTTAGGGTTAAGTAAGATTTATGAACTGGTCATTAATTCCGATCCATGTTATGCATTTCTACTTGATACGAATTCGTTGGTCCAAAATAAAATGATTATCGCTCATGTGCTGGCGCATTGTGATTTCTTCAAAAATAATGTACGTTTTTCAAAAACTCGACGTGATATGGTAGAGAGCATGACAACGACAGCAGAGCGGATTGCAGCATATGAAATGCATTATGGAAAAAAAGAAGTCGAGGATTTCCTCGACAGGGTGCTGGCGATTCAAGAGCATGTTGATCCGTCATTGGTACGTACGGAAATAGAAGAGGACGACGAACAAGAAGAGACGCTTGAAAGAAGACCAACTCCTTATGATGACCTTTGGAGTTTGGATGAAGAGAAGAAGGAAGTAAGGCCTCATAGGGAAAGAAAAAAATTCCCTCCAAAACCTGAGAAGGATTTACTCTATTTTCTGGAACAGCATAGTCGTGAACTCGATGATTGGCAGCGAGATATTTTGACGATGCTTCGTGAAGAGATGCTTTATTTCTGGCCACAGCTTGAAACGAAGATTATGAATGAAGGATGGGCATCCTACTGGCATCAACAGATTATGCGGGAAATGGATTTGACGAGTGGAGAAGCAATTGAATATGCAACATTGAATGCAGGAGTATTGCAACCTTCCCGCACTTCCATAAATCCGTACTATCTAGGTATAAAAATGTTTGAGGATATTGAGGAACGGTATAATAATCCGACAGAAAAAATGTTGGATCGGGGTGTTAAGCCTGGCAGTGGCCGTGAGAAAATGTTTGAAGTCCGCGAGATCGAGTCGGACATTTCATTTATCCGCAACTATCTAACGAAAGAACTCGTTGAGCAGGAAGATATGTATTTGTTTGAAAAGAAAGGCAGAGATTATCGCATCTCGACAAAGGAGTATGAACAGATTCGAGATCAGCTCGTTTCCATGCGGGTGAATGGCGGTTTTCCTTATATCACCGTAGTTGATGGAGACTATAATCGGAATGGGGAACTATATCTCATGCATCATTACGAGGGGACAGAGCTTGATTTGCCATATTTGGAGCATGTACTGCCTTATATTTATGACCTTTGGGGTCGCCCAGTGCATATGGAGACAGTTGTTGAGGAGAGAGTGATACGTTACAGTTTTCTTGGCGACGGAGTCAAAAAGAGATTTCTGTAGGACTACAGGTCCGTCAGTCTAATGGCTGATGGACCTGCTCTTGTGTTACAATATCCCTCAAATGAGCATAGGGGGATAAAAATGGAGATACGAGATATTTTTCATGAATTGCCGGAGCTGGAAACAGAGAGGCTTATTTTACGAAAAGTGACTGAAAATGATGTAATATCCATGTATGAGTATGGTAATGATCCGGAGGTTAGTAAATATGTAACATGGGAAAGGCATCTTACCCTTTCGGATACAGAAGACTATCTAAATTTTGTGTTGGAAAATTATCAGGAAGGTCGTCTTGCGCCTTGGGCCATCGAATATAAAGCAGATGGTAAGATGATTGGTACCATTGACTTTGTGCAATGGAAACCATCTCACCAAGTCGCTGAAATTGGTTATGTGTTGCACCGTGAATACTGGGGGAAGGGTATCATGACTGAAGCCGCGAACCGGGTGATTCAGTTTGGCTTTGAACATATGGACCTTGTTCGGATTCAGGCGGTGTGTTTACCGGAAAATACGGGTTCTTTCCGAGTGATGGAAAAAGCAGGATTAACTTATGAGGGAACATTAAAGAAAGCGAGAAAGATAAAAGGGAAGAATCAGGATATCAAAATGTATGCAATTGTAAAATGAAATGTGGGTCGAAGCAGGAATGCAGCTCCTGCTTCGACCCACTTACAATTCCTTTATATACCAAGTATCACACGCATTATGTTCCGAACCTGATAAAGGTTGCTCAAGCTTTTTAAATCCATATTTTTCATATAGATGGTTTGCTTGAAATAGTGATTCAAAAGTTTCCAGATAACAATGTGTATAATGTTTACTGGCAAATTCTAAAGCTATATTCATCAGCTTTTTAGCAATTCCTTTACCCTGTGCTTCTGGAGCCAAATAAAGCTTTTGCAATTCGCCAATACCTTCATGATTCACGAATGGGCCGATGCCGACACCACCAACAGCCTCATCTTCGTCATTCACTGCGACCCAATAACTTGCTTGAGGCTGTGTATCGTAATAGGATGTTAGTTTGCCAAGGTAAGGGTCAAAGTAGGCTGTCCCAGGAATATTCAAATTTACTGATTCAAGAGATTGTTTGATGATTGCTTCCATATTTTGATTATCTTTTTCTTGGATTTCCCGGATAATCATGATCCATCCCCCTCGTATATTATGTTTAGGCCTACATTTTCCGCCTATTATTTCCTTGTAATTCACCCTGTTGATATGTCAAATGACTTGGACGCTCTGGGATATTCCTAG
>NZ_JBHUDE010000155.1:0-37118 GCF_042678205.1 Oceanobacillus luteolus | reverse complement strand
GTAAATATTACTGGGTTAGTTTAGTGCTGCCTTTTTTAAGATAATTGAACCTTGATAACTCAATAATCATTTATTTTACTCTTGACATATCACCGCAGGTCTTATTATTCCATCAGACCCGTTATACTTCCCACCAATGGAATCCATCCTGACCTAAGAGCTTGTCGGATTTTTTCGGTCCCATCGAACCAGATTCATAGTTCGGGAAGTTCGGCTGCTCATTTTGCCAAACTTGTAAAATCGGATCGATATATTTCCATGAAAGTGCGACTTCATCCCAATGGGTAAAGTTTGTCGCATCTCCTATCATGCTATCATATAAAAGCTTCTCGTAGGCTTCTGGAGTATTAATAGCCGGCATTGCACCTTGTTTATAACTCAGTTCAATCGGCTCAGCAAGTGCCTCAGCGCCAGCTTTTTTCGCGTTCAGATAAAGGGCGATCCCCTCATCAGGCTGGATATTGATGACCAACAGATTCGGATGATGTTCCCGGTCACTCTTGAAGTAGAGGTTCATCGGGATATCTTTAAATTCAATGACGATCTTCGTCCGTTTCTCCGACATCCGTTTTCCTGTCCGTATGTAAAATGGCACGCCAGCCCAGCGGTAATTATCAATTAAAATTTTCCCCGCCACAAATGTTTCTGTATTGGAAAAGACGAGATCCTCTGATTCTTTACGGTAGCCGATCACTTCTTCATCATTTACGACGCCGCTACCGTATTGTCCACGTACAAAATGCTCATGCACATGATCCGGCTCCAGTTGTCTGAGAGCCCGCAACACTTTGATTTTTTCCGAGCGGATCTCATCTGTCGTCAGCTTGATCGGCGGTTCCATCGCAAGAAGTGCGACCATCTGCAGCATGTGGTTCTGTACCATATCCCGAATAGCTCCGGAGTCATCGTAATACCGCGAGCGATCCTCCACACCAAGCGTTTCACTCGAAGTGATCTGGATATTCGAGATGAAGCGGTTATTCCATAAGTGCTCAAAAATTCCATTCGCAAAACGGATGACTTCTATGTTTTGCACCATTTGTTTTCCGAGATAATGGTCAATACGATATATTTGTTCTTCATCGAAGGCTTCACGAATTTGACTGTTCAATTCTTTAGCCGTCTTCAAATCATGCCCGAACGGCTTTTCAATGATGAGACGGGTCCAGCCAGCTGTTTCCTTCAAGCCATATTCCTTCAGGTTATTGGCGATACTGCCGAAGAATTCTGGAGCCATAGCCAAGTAAAATAGGCGGTTTCCATTCGTATCATACTCTGATTCCAGTTTCTCCACCAATTCCTTCACCTGAAGATAATTCCCCTCATCGGTCACGTCAAAGGATTGGTAGTGGAAATGGGAAGCGAAGGATTCTAATTCCTCACAGTCGCCAAAGGCCTGTTCCACCGATTCCATTACATTTTGACGATAAACGTCGTCCGACCAATTTCTCCGCGCCAAACCAACGACTGCAAAATCCTGGCTGATCGTCTCATTCCGCACGAGGCGATAAATGGAAGGATATAACTTCCGCTTTGCCAAATCCCCGGTTGCCCCGAAAATGATAATCAATACTTTAGGTTTTTCTTGTGCATTCATTCAGCTACCCCTCGCTTTGTTGGATTACACTTATTTTATAGGATAATGAAAAATTCGCAATAAAAACGAACTACAGTAAAACTTCCACTTTATTTCCGCGGTGCGAGCTTTCGTACGATTTCCCGCACCACCTCTGAAAACATCAAGCCAATTGCGATTCCGCCAGCAAGTAACGCGACCTCAGCTGACAATTCCAGCGCCGTCGTATAATCATTTTCCACAAAATGACGCATCGCATTATACGCAAGTCCCCCTGGAACGAGCGGAATGATTCCTGAAACATTAAATATGATGATTGGCACCTTGAAAGTTCTGGCGCAGATAAAACTCAGCACAGAGACAAGCATTGCCGCGAAAATCGTCGCTGGTACAGTATTCATATAGCCTGGGGTCAAATAGTAATACAGCATCCACCCCGACATTCCGACGAGACCACATTGAATTAGGGATTTTCTCGGCGCGCCAAAAAGGATTCCGAATCCACTTGATGCGATAAAACTCGTGACAAGCTGTGCAAGTATCGTCAAAAAAATCCCTCCTAGACAAATGCGAAAATGAGTGACACACCAGCGCCAATCGCAAATGCCGTCAATGTCGCTTCAATTCCCTTGGATATTCCAGATATGAGATGGCCCGCCACGAGATCCCGGATGGCATTTGTAATATGCAATCCCGGAACGAGCGGCATCACCGCGCCAATGATCACCTTACTTAACTCCATCCCAAATCCATTGCTGACGAACAGGTACGAGCTGACACCAATGACAAATGCTGCAAAGAATTCGGCTAAGAAGCGGATTTCCAGCAACCGGTCCATATAAAACATCACCACGAATCCGAGCCCACCAGCAAGACAGGCAGGTAAAAAATCGATCCATTCACCTTTGAACATGATCGCAAAGCAGCCACTCACAAGTGCAGCCGCGACGATTTGTACCCACGGTGTATATCCCGGTGCCGCTAATTCTATTTCCCGCAGCAGCACATAAGCTTCATCCATATCAAGCTCTCCAGCCGTCACTCTTCTGGAAATATTATTCACTTCCGCAATCTTATTCAAATCAGTAGGCCGTTTCGAAATCCGCAAAAAGCTATTCATTTCAGCCACGCCCGTCGAGAAATTTATCCCAGTCGGCGTCGCATGTACCTGGGCACTCTCCACACCAAACGCACGGGCCATCCGATGCATCGTATCTTCCACCCGATGCGTCTCCGCCCCGCTCATCAGCATGATTTTCCCAGCGATCATGCAGACCTTTTCTATGCTGGCTCGTTCTTTTGCGTTTATCACTTCATGTCACCACCTATCCTGTAAATTCACCTATTCAAATTGTACACTTTTCAGTAGTTGAAATAAAGGAATGGGGGAATAGGTGGGAGGGATTTTGATAATTCGCTCGTAGCGGGGGAAAGGCGCTCATGGTCATGTAAATCCCGCTCACATCGGAGGGAAAAGCGCTCATGACTCCATGAATTCCACTCACTTCGTATGAAAAAGCGCTCATGACTCCATGAATTCCGCTCACCCCGCACGAAAAAGCGCTCATGACTCCATGAAATCCGCTCACCCCGCACGAAAATGCGCTCGCTCCCTCGTCAAATCCGCTCACCCCACACAAAAAAACGCTCACCCCAACAAGGCAAGCGCCAATAAGACAGACTACAACATCACCAACCACTAAGCCTGCGTCGACATAAACAAGAACAAAAGCGCAATAAACGGTATTGCATTCGTCACTGCTACGGCAATTAGGGAAAAGGTTGTTACCCGTGGCTTACTCTCCTCGTCCGTTCCAACTGCCCGCTGCAGGAAAATAAAGAACACGGAAAATACTATAAGGAAAACAACGATGATTGCTGGGAAGTAAATCTCCTCCACTGGGACTTGCTCGAGATTGACAATGCCCATGATGACTAAAATCAATGGAATCGATTCACTGATTGCTGCGCCGATGAAGAAATTTTTATGTGCTTCTTCGGTTTTGCTAGGGTCTTCTTTAATTAGCTCGACATTTCTTTTATAAAAAATTAAAATACCAAATACTGCAATTGCTGCAGCTAATACAAAAATATAAACGCCCATATACTCAACTCCCCTTAAAAAATTAACTTCCAAATCATTTTACCAAACTGTCTGAATTCGTAACAGCCCTAAAACCTTGATTTGCCAAATGCCAATCTTGAAATCACAATGTAACTTGCCCAATCTACCTCACATTCGTTATAATTTAGTCGATACATGTAAGTGTCTCACTTATTATGATGACTAGGAGAATATTATGTTGAATTTCGTTGATTTAGCGATTGCCTTTATGATCGCATTCATCGCAAGCTTCCTGCTCACTTATCCTGTAAAGAAATTTGCTATGAAGGTAGGTGCGGTAGACTTCCCGAATCACCGTAAGATCCATAAGGAAGTCAAGCCTAGACTTGGGGGCATTGCTATATTTTTAGGCGCTTTGCTTGGAGGGCTTTACCTGGCTCCAGAGCATGAACACTTACCCGAAATTGTCCTTGGAGCACTCGTAATCATTATTACAGGGGCTCTTGATGATCGGTTCCAAATTAAACCTATTGCAAAATTGACTGGCCAGCTTATCGCTGCTTCTTTTCTCGTATCGTCAGGTCTCATTATAGAACGTGTCACTTTACCATTCATCGGGATGGTTGACCTCGGATTCTTCAGTGTCCTGATCACCGTACTTTGGGTAGTCGGCATCACGAATGCCATTAATCTCATCGATGGTCTGGATGGACTGGCGACAGGTGTAACGACGATTGCATTAATCAGTATATTTATCATGGCCCTTATTGATGTTCAAGTAATTGCAGCTTTTCTTTGCATCGTGCTTATTGGTGCAAATATCGGCTTTCTTTTTCACAACTTCTATCCAGCAAGCATCTACATGGGTGATACTGGATCGAACTTCCTTGGGTACATGATCGCAGCCATTTCCATGCTTGGTTTATTTAAAAACGTCGCATTCTTTAGCTTCGTCGTACCAATCATAGTACTTGCCGTACCGATTTTCGATACGCTTGTTGCGATTGTACGCCGGGCCTATAACAAGGAAAACATCATGGCTGCCGATAATAAACATATGCATTATCAGCTGCTCAAAGCGGGCTACAGCCATAGAAAAACAGTGCTGATCATTTACTTGTTCAGTGCGGTATTCGGCGGCTTAGCAATACTATTCTCGGAAGCGAGTTTAAAATTTTCCGTGGTGATCACGCTGTTCGTATTCTTTTTCCTCCATATATTCGCCGAACTTGCGGGTATCGTCATGGGGGGCAAACGTCCAGTTATTGATCGTTTAAGAAGAATCCGCTGGAAAATCCATCAGCGCAGTGAATAAAAGACAAGTATTCGAGTCCATTCGAGATTTCTCGGGTGGGCTTTTTTCTATTTCTTAGGTAATTTATCACTTTTACCAAATACTTCCACATCCTATGACCCAAGACTTATCACACTAGATAGAATTATCGTAATTCTATAAAATTGATATATCTGAAAATTAGACCAAATGTTACATATGGTCTAGGGGGAGGGAACCAATTCTTTCAGAGAGGACAATAACATCGGAGATTCGACAGAGAATAATCTGATCATAGGGGGAAGGACATGGGAAAACGTATCGCAATTGTATTTTTAGCATTTTTACTAGTCTTCAGTAATTTCTCTTTCGCCAGTGCAATGGTGAGAGACTTACCTAATGCAGCAAAACAAAAGCCGAATAAGGCTTTAGAAGAGTTGAAAGAAACGGTCGATCCGGAAGAGGAAGTACGGGTCATTGTGGAGATGGAGGACAAAGCTCCTATCGAAATCGCAACGCAGCGTGGCATGAAATATGAATCGCTCGCTAAGTCCGAAAAAAATCGTCTGGAAAAAGCAGCACAGGCGAAGCAAAAGAAAGTAAAAGACGAAATCAAACAGAAAAAGATTAAGGCAAAAGAACTACAAGAATTCACGACAGTCGTCAACGGCTTCAGTATTGAAGTGAAGCAAGCTGACCTAGAAAAAATTGTCGATCTTCCAGATGTAAAAGCGATTCACGTTGTAAATGAATATGAACGTCCGGAAGTCGAGCAAGATATGATTTACAGTAAAGAACTTGTCCAAGCCCAGCAAGCATGGCGCGATTATGGATTTAAAGGGGAAGGAATGGTCGTCGGGGTCATTGATTCCGGTGTCGATCCAACTCATCGTGACATGATTCTATCAGACAATGAAACTGGTAAACTTACAGAAAGCTTCGTAAATGATGTAATCGCAGCTGAAAATTTACCAGGTCAATATTATACAGAAAAAGTGCCTTATGGTTACAACTACATGGATGAGAACGATGAAATCCGCGAAATCCATGCGAACGCGAACTATCACGGCATGCACGTCGCTGGTACAGTCGGTGCAAACGGTGATGAAGAAAACGGAGGAATCCTGGGAATCGCTCCAGAAGCGCAAATTTTAGCGTTGAAAGTTTTCGGAAATGACCCAGATATGCAATCGACGTTTGGTGACATTTACATTAAAGCGATTGATGATGCAATCAAACTTGGTGCTGACGTATTGAACATGAGTCTTGGATCTGGAGCGGGATTTGTTGATCCAGAATCTCCGGAGCAGCAAGCCGTTACGCGTGCAGTGGAAAACGGTGTGCTCATGTCCATCTCGGCAGGGAACTCTGCACTTTTCGGTGATGGTTACTACTACCCGTACGCATCCAATCCTGACTACGGTGTAAACGGATCTCCAGGTGTTGCATATGATTCCTTGCAAGTTGCATCTTATGAAAATGACTTCATGAATGTCGATGCGTTGGAATACAGCATTGATGACGAATCCAAAACGGCAGCTTTCCTATCTGCAGGAAGTACACATCCGAATGATGTAGATGAAAAAGAATTTGAAGTTGTAGATGCAGGCCTAGGTTTGCCGGAAGACTTTGAAGATATCGATGTCGAAGGAAAATACGCGCTCATTCAACGCGGCGGCAATCCATTTACGGAAAAAGCTCTGAACGCTCAAGAAAACGGAGCAGTTGGTGCGATTATTTACAACAATACAGACGGTATTGTGAATATGGCGAGTGACCCGGCGATCACGATTCCACAGCTATTTATGCTGAAAAGTAATGGGGACGAAATCGCAGCAGCCCTTCAAGATGGACAAGCAGTCACCATCACTTTCGAGGGGGAGAATGCAACAATTGAAAATCCGGATGCAGGAAAGATGAGTGAATTCACTTCTTGGGGACTCACTCCAAACCTTGATTTCAAACCAGAAATCACTGCACCAGGCGGACAAATTTTATCTACTTTAAATGATAATGAATACGGCATTATGAGTGGTACATCGATGGCAGCTCCGCATGTGGCTGGTGGCGGTGCCTTAGTTCTTGAGCGGGTGGACAACGAATTCGGCTATGAAAATGCGGATCGTGTCAATCTCGCGAAAAACTTGATGATGAACACCTCCACTCAAATTGAGTTTGAGGATGCTCTTGTTTCACCACGACGCCAAGGATCAGGAATGATGCAGCTTCATGCAGCACTTTCCACACCGGTTGTCGTCACAGAATCTGCTACAAATGAAGCGAAAGTAGCGTTAAAAGAAGTTACTGAAAACACCGTTTCATTCGAACTTACAGCGACAAACTATACGGACGAAGCTGTATCGTACGAAGCAAACGTCAATGTCCAAACAGATACGCCAGTTAATGCAGGAAGCGACATCGTCACTGCGCCGAAATTATTTGGTGCCCTTGACCTTGGCGAACTGGCAACTATTAATGGCGAAAATACAAGCACAATCGAAGTGCCAGCAAACGGTTCAACATCATTCACCGTTACCATCGATGTGAGCTCTGTGGATGAAGAGCTACGCAGCGTCTTCACAAATGGTTATTGGTTGGAAGGATTTGTAACTCTGACAGACCCTACAGACAATAATCCGAAGCTAACTGTTCCATACGTTGGATTTAAAGGCGAATGGGATGCAGCTCCAATTTTTGATGAGCCGGTATGGGATGAAACTTCTTATTACGGCATGACAGGCGTCTTCACAAGCACAGGAGATTCGGGACACGGTATCCTTGGAGAAGACCTTTCAACTGGTGAAATCGATCCAGAAAAAATCGCTTTCTCACCAAACGGGGACGGCATCCAAGACAATGCGCTTATCGTCCTATCATTCTTGCGGAATGCAAAACAAGTAAAATTCCAAGTCGTCGATGAAGATGGAAAAGTATTACGCACGATTAGAAATGAAGCGAATCTCCGTAAAAATTACTATGACAACGGACGTTCAGCATATTACAGTCTAGTTGGTAACCGTGCATGGGATGGTAAGATTGCCGGAAAACCTGCAGAGGAAGGAAAATACTTCTTGCAAGCGGAAGGGGTAATCGACTATCCAGGTGCAGAACCACAGACTCTAAGATTACCAGTTATTCTTGATGTTACCGAACCTGAAGTGGAAGCAGCCCTTGACCCAAAAGACAACCTCTTGACCGTAGAATTTGATGACGGAAAAGGTAGTGGGGTTGCTTATTGGGAAGTGTATGTCGATGGAGAGCTCGTAGTCGAAGAACCTTATGTTAACGGTGAAACCGAGCATGAGTTCAACGAGCCAGTAGATCCGGAAGAGCAAGAAGTAACTGTCGTTGCAGTTGACTACGCTGGTAACAGTACAGAACAAGAGGCAGAGCTTGTACCACAAGATACAACAGCACCAGATTTACGTGTGACAACTCCAGAAACGCTCGGAGTTGAAACGGATAAAGAGGTAGTCATCTCTGGTTACGCAACGGATGCTTCAGGTATCAGCGAAATCACTGTCGATGGCGTGCCTGCTGAAGTGACATATGACGAGGAAAAAGATCGTTATAACTTCAGTTTCACCATCAACCATCGCAGAGACGGTTACTACTTGAACAAAATAAAAGCAGTCGATAATGCCGGAAACGAAGCGGAATTCAGCCGTCGCTATTTTGTTGATTCCACACCGGCAAAAGTAAATGTAAATGCTAAAAAGAAAACAAAAGATGAAACTGCTGATCTAAAAGTCAAAATCAAAGATGATCTCGACCAAATCGACGTATTCATCAATGGAGACCATGTATACTTCAACGAATTGTCACAGCCATACGGTTCGAAAAAGTTCAATGAGACTCTAGAATTCGAAGTAGCACTTGAAGAAGGCGAAAACGTATTCGAAGTTCAAGTCGTCGACCTAGGTGGCCACGAAACAGTGGAATACGTGACAATTGAAAAACAGCCTGCAAAAGAAAAGCCAGGCAAACCTGAACGACCAGACCGCCCAGGATTTTCGTTTGAAGATGTGATCAAGAATGTCTACAACGTCATCTCAAGTATTTTTAATAAGCTTTGGTCAATATTTGGGTAATGGATGAGAGGCATATTTTGAGGAATGTTGATAGTCAGCTTAAATATGCTGGTGTTCACAATTTTTACGCCGATATTCAATATTAATAGAACCTAGGATAGAGAGTTAGAACCTCTATCCCAGGTTTTTTCTCTGATTTGATGAAAAAGCTCAAGTACATAAGAAATATGCTCAAGTTTACAATTAAAATGCTCAAGTTGACATAAAAAAAGCTCATGTTCACACATTAAATGCTCAAGTTCACATATTTCATGCCCAAGTTCAAAAAGTATCCCGCTGTTCCATGAAAAAATCTCCCAATCTTAATCCCAAACTCCCTAATTCACAAACAATTCACTACAAATTAACACCCACTCAATATTCAACATTTATAATACAGGTAGAGAACCTTTATCGATGTACGTTCACTTGAAAGGAGTACAAAATGAAAATACGTGGTGTTGCTGAACGTGGTTATCCTTTGCGCTTTCCGGAGAACACATTATCTTCTTTTCAAGCGGCAATAAACTTGAATTTTACTCATACGAAACTCGAGGTCCATCTTACGAAAGATGGCATCCCGGTTGTTTTTAGAGATGCCACGATCGATCGAATGACGAGCGGGAGTGGCGAGATTCGTCATTACACCTACCCTGAACTCCTGCAATTTACGATTAACCATGACGAACGCATCCCCACCTTAGAAGAAGTACTTTATCATAACAAAGGAAAAATCAAAACATCGAGATTGCCCAAATCGGCTATTACGTCGGTCTTGAGAAGAAAGTTTATGAAATCATCCTCCAGCAGGACTGTATGCAGGATGTCTTTGTCATATCCAGTAACCATCATTCACTAGCAAGGCTACGTATCCTTTCGAAACAAATAGAACTTGGTCTGCTCACCAACACACCGAATCCTCATGATTTTTTACTGCTCAGAGAATTATACGCATCTTATTACGCCATCCACTTTGATTTTGAAACGTTTCATACACTCGACTTGACCACTCTACAAAAAATGGGTGTGCAACCAATCATCGGACCCGTCAACACCATTGAAAAAATGAAATTTATGCAACAACATCCGGAGGTGCTCGTTACTACAACAGAACTTGAAAAGTACCAAGCAATTTGCTATCCAAAAACCATTACAGATTGGCAGAAAGTAGGAATCTAATTGAAAAAACTCATCTACATTGCTTTTCCAATATTACTGATTACAGCAGCTTTTAAACTAAAGCCGGCTGACAAATATGTGCGTATCGCTTAAATACTTCAAAAAAGTGGGACAATCAGGTAATTTTGATTGCTCCACTTTTTTATTTTTATCGAAAATGCTGGATATTTTCAGATTGTAATTTTGCTGTTGACATTCGAAAGGAAGGGCTTCAAAATGTAACATACTTTGGGGCAAAAATACTAGTTATGTCTCCATATGGTGTCTTTTAAAAATAACGAATGATCACGTGGTTTTATAAAGATTACTGGGAAATACTCAAATAAAAGGAGAAAATCATGTCGAAAGAGAACTCATTATTATCAGTAAAAGATCAACGAGCACGAAGGCGTTCACTCATGGGAGCGGCTTTTCTAATGGCCACATCTGCGGTTGGTCCCGGATTTCTTACACAAACTGCAGTATTTACGGAAACACTATTAGCGAGCTTTGGATTTGTCATTCTAGCATCCATCATTCTCGATTTCGGTGCCCAAATGAACGTTTGGCGGATCATTACCGTTTCGGGTAAACCTGGTCAAGATATTGCGAATGAAGTACTACCAGGGCTTGGCTATGTAGTTGCTATATTCATTGTTATCGGCGGCCTGGCCTTTAATATCGGTAATATTGGAGGAACTGGTCTCGGAGCGAACGTATTTCTTGGACTGGATCCGAAAATTGGTGCCATCATATCGGCTGCATTTGCTATCTTTATTTTCCTATCAAAAGAGGCTGGAGCGGCAATGGACCGTATCGTAAATATCTTGGGGGCAATACTCATTCTTCTCATCGGTTATGTGATGTTTGTCAGTCAGCCACCGGTAGGGGATGCGATTTATCGTTCATTCGTGCCACTTGAACTTGATGTGTACGCGATTATCACAATCGTTGGTGGTACCGTTGGAGGTTATATCACATTTTCTGGGGGCCACCGTTTGCTTGATGCAGGAATAACTGGTAAAGATTCCATTTCTGAAGTAAACCGCACGTCGGTATTCGGAATTGGTGTGGCTTCCCTTGTAAGAGTGTTACTTTTCCTAGCCGTATTAGGTGTTGTATCCCAAGGGGTCGCTTTAGATCCATCAAACCCAGCCGCAACTGTATTCCAACATGCAGCAGGGGAAATTGGTTACCGTTTATTCGGAGTTGTACTCTTGGTTGCAGGGATTACATCAGTGATTGGAGCGGCATACACGTCCGTTTCATTCTTGCGCTCTTTCCATCGAATTTTTGAAGATTATTATAAATACTGGATTATTGCTTTTATTATCTTTTCAACAGGTGTCTTTGTCGTAATCGGCGAAGCAGCAACATTACTCGTTGTCGCAGGTGCAGTAAATGGACTCATCCTGCCATTAACTCTCGGTTCGATGTTGCTTGCTGCACATAACAAAAAAATCATTGGTGATTACAAACATCCTATTTGGCTCACGATTTTTGGTGCGATAGTTGTTATTCTGACAGCAGTTCTAGGAGTTCGAACGCTATTCCAAATGATACCTCAGTTGTTCTAGTGTTATAATGGATATAAAAAAAGTGGTGTTCGAACATGCTGGAGATTCAAGTGTATGGTGATAGGGGACTCCGTGTAGTACTCGGTGAATCTATTTCCAAGGAAACGAATGAAAAGATCCGTAGTCTCACCACCCAATTAGAGAAGGAACGTATTGATGGTGTCTTGGAGTGGATACCGGCATATACAACCGTTTCTATTTTTTATAATCCAGAAAAAATTACATTTGACGCGTTGAGTCAAAAAATTCATAAACTATATGAAAATTTATCCCAAATTGAGATTCCGCCTGCGGAAGTGGTGACGATACCAGTATGTTATGGCGGCAAGTATGGACCTGACTTAGAAAATGTTGCCGCCCATAACAAACTGACCGAGGAAGAAGTCATCCGCATTCACTCAGGAAATGATTATCTCATTTATATGATGGGCTTTTCTCCTGGTTTTCCGTATCTCGGTGGCATGTCTGATAAAATCGCTACCCCGAGACTGGAGTCACCTCGGAAGAAAATACCTGCCGGGTCGGTAGGAATCGCTGGCTCACAGACAGGTGTGTATCCAAGTGATTCACCAGGCGGTTGGCAAATTATCGGACGTACACCACTGAAATTGTACGATTCAAAAAGTGACACACCGATCCTGCTTCGTGCAGGGAACTATGTGCGTTTTCGCTCCGTAACGGAAGCAGAGTACGAAGAAATCTATCAATCTATCATGAAAGGTACGTATGAATTAAAGATAAAGCCATATAGGGGGTTACAGAATGAAGCAACATACCGTTGATTTGAACAGTGATTTAGGTGAAAGTTTTGGTGCTTATATCATCGGACAAGACGAACTGGTCATGAAACATATCAGTTCAGCAAATATTGCCGCTGGTTATCATGCAGGAGACCATAATGTATTGAGCCGTTCGGTCAAAATGGCGCTGGAGAATCATGTCGGTATCGGTGCCCATCCTGGCTTCCCTGACCTTCAAGGTTTTGGCCGTCGTAATCTTTTTCTCAATCCGGAAGAAATATACAATATGGTCGTATACCAGATCGGTGCTGTGAAAGCATTCGTAAAAGTCCATAAGACTGTCCTCAACCATGTGAAACCCCATGGTGCACTTTATAATATTGCTGCTCGTGACAAGGAAACAGCGCAGGCCATTGCCCAGGCGGTTTATGACGTGAATCCCGAGCTCATCCTATTTGGACTCTCTGGCGGCGAGCTTTTAAAAGCCGGGGAAAAAATTGGCCTGAAAACTGCTGCTGAAGTATTTGCTGACCGTTCATACCAACCGGACGGAACACTGACGTCTCGTACGGAGCCTAACGCCTTGATTCATGACCCGGATGAGGCTGTCCATCGAGTAATCACGATGGTGAAAGACGGGAAAGTCGAAGCTGTAGATGGCAGTAATATTCCTATTCAGGCGGATACGGTTTGTGTCCATGGGGATTCGGAGCAGGCGTTAGCGTTTGTCACAAAACTAAGACAGGACCTGGTAAAGAACGGCATTACGATAAAAAGAGTGGGATCCTAAATGGAAAACGCAACTATTGAAGTAATGAAACCCGGTCTATCGACATCGATTCAAGATCTCGGGCGGACCGGTTATCAGCAATACGGAATGGTAGTAGCAGGTGCGATGGACATGTTTGCGTTACAGGTGGCGAATATCCTCGTCGGAAACAAGCACGGAGCAGCCGCTATCGAAGCCGTACTTATGGGTCCTGAGTTCCGATTTGTAAAAGATACTGTCATTGCCGTGTGTGGTGCCAATCTTTCTCCTACGCTTGACGATGAACCAATTCAAACATGGAAATCGTATCGTGTGCAAAAAGGACAAACTCTCAAATTCGGCAAGCCGATGGATGGTGCGTATGCGTACATTGCGGTTAGTGGGGGTATCACTACCACTAAAGTGATGGGGAGTAGGTCGACTTATGCAAAAGGTGGAATTGGTAATTATTTATCGAAGGGAGATCTTTTGCCGACTGGCGATCCTAACATGAAACGCTCAGGCAGAAGCCTCCACCCTGACTTAATTCCAAATTACAATGCCCCAAATAAAATCCGTGTCATCCTCGGTCCGGACGAGGATGCGTTTACGAAAGAAGGTATCCATACCTTTTTAACGAAAAGCTATAAGATTACAACCCAATCCGACCGCATGGGCACAAGACTCGAAGGCCCTCCCATTGAACATGTGGATGGCGCAGATATCATCTCGGATGCAGTCTTTCCTGGTACGATCCAAGTGCCGGCAAATGGACAACCCATCGTCCTGTTAGCCGACAGACAGCCAACTGGAGGCTATACAAGAATTGCAACCGTCATTACGGAAGATCTCCCGCGGATTGCACAGAGTTTGCCGGGAAAAGAAATAGCTTTTGAAGCCGTTTCGCTAAACGTTGCGCAAGAGCTTCTTCATCGCCGACAGCAGCTGTTGAGGCTGTTGATACCTTAATATATACAAACAGGAAACAGAAAAAATCCTTTTTCTGTTTCTTTTTTTATTTTTCACCCCCAATCTTCCTCCCGCTTCGATTATAGAGATGAAAGGGAGGTGAGCCACATGCCATACCAAGACTTGACACAGTCCACACTGCAACTTGTTCTCTTGACTGGTGTCGATCCAGAATCTGGAGACGCAGTGTACAAGACGAAGAGTTTTTCGAATGTGAAGCCAAGTGCGACAGCTGAGCAATTGTACGAAACTGCAGTTGCATTTGAAGGTTTGCAGCAACATCTCGTCACAGAAATCAACCGTCGTGACAAATCCGAAATCCTTCTATCGTAAGCTAGCACTGACCTTGTAAATAGAAAGGGGGAGAAACATGAAAAGGCTGGAAATGCGATTTGAAAACCAAGAGGGGAAAATCGTAACCTTTACACTGGACGATCCAGTGGAGCCGATCGACCACAATGCTGTCAACGCTGCAATGGATGTGGTCATCGCTCAAAATGCATTCACCTCAAATGGCGGCGATTTAGTTGCTAAACGAAGTGCGCGCGTCATTGATCAACAAATTGAAGAAATAGAAATCAACTAATTGGGTTACCAAACAAGCCCCCGATTATCCCGGTTACCGCGGGGTGATCGGGGTTTTTTGACACCCGAAAAAGGAGGGACGTACCATGGATGCCTGGTACTCGTTTATCGCAGAAGTAGGCTTCCCGATTGCTGTGACATTCTACTTGCTCCACCGTATTGAAGGCAAGCTCAACCAGCTGATCGATTCGATTCACCAGCTGCCGGAGAGGATGAAATGAAAGCGTGAGGATAATAGAAAAAAGAATATTATCTAATACGAATGCCCTTTCTTACATGAAAGGGTCATTTTTTTACATAATATCTCTTAATTCTACTAGTCAAATAAAAAAGAATCAGGTAAACTTAGAAAGTGTTTTTTTTCAGTCTGGGTGTAATATATATCATATATCGCCATATTTGGATATAATAAAAACAGTGATATTACTATTACTCAAACCCATCCTTTAAGGAGGAATCAGAAATGAAATTTATTAAAGTAAAAGACTTTAAGGAAATGAGTATGAAGGCCGCAGAAATGATAGCCGACCGCGTGAAGGAATCCGAAAAACCGGTATTGGGTCTTGCAACCGGCTCTACTCCGGAAGGGTTATATAAGATTTTAGTCGAAAAATATAAACAAGGTGAAATTGACTTTTCAAACACGGTCACTTTCAATCTCGACGAATATATCGGGTTGCCGGATGATGACCCGCAAAGTTACCATTATTTTATGAATGAAAATCTATTCAAACATATCAATATTCCTGCTGAAAATACCCATGTACCAAGCGGAATCGCAGAAGATGTGCAACAAGAGTGCCGTGATTATGAGTCATTAATTCAAAGTACCGGTAAAATCGACCTCCAAATTTTAGGAATTGGTAAAAACGGTCACATCGGATTTAATGAACCAGGAACTGCTTTTGACATCAGAACACATATCGTAGATTTGGATGAAACAACAATTCAAGCGAATGCCCGTTTCTTCGATTCGATTGATGACGTTCCAACAAAAGCGATCACGATGGGGATTGGTACCATTCTTGAAAGCAAAGAAATCCTCATGATCATCTCTGGTGAAGGTAAACAAGAAGCGGTAACGAAGCTTCTTCAAGGTGAAATCAGTGAAGATTTCCCAGCATCCGCTCTACACAAGCACCCGAACACCACTGTCATTATTGACGAAGCAGCTTGGGGAGATAATTAAATAACAAAAGGGCTAATGATGAATGCGGACTCCATTTTTCCGAGACTGCATCATACATTAGCCCTTTTATTTTTGGTTACGGACTGCACTCCAATCACAATCTAAACCTGCTTAACTTGCAACACCCTTGAATACTGCCTGACGATCATGTCCTCCAGCTGGTCTCCCCGGATAAGTCCAAGTTCTATCGCTGCATGAATCTTCGTCTTATCTGGACGTCTTACCGTCTCAATTAAATCTTCCATCTGCAGATCCTCTAATAGCTGAACCGTCCGCTCTTCATCATACTTTTCGGTCTTCCGGATTTGCCGCTTCAGCTGGTAGCCGGCTTCCACAAACTCTCCAGCCCGATTCTCTCCAATCGATTCATCAAAAATCTGATTAAACTCCTTCTTTAACTCCCCAAGTTCCTGATCAATTTCCTTCTTCATTTCCTGCAGGTTATAGAAACGTTCCAGCTTGTCCACATGAATTTTTTCCATTTGACATGCCCCCTGTATCATTCTATTGAGGGGGTCTGGAGATTATTCTTTTTTATGATATAATGCAGGTGAAAATAGCCCTTCATTACCAGAAAGGAGATACAATGATTATACGAAAACGAACCAAGCCACTCATCCTGCAAAAGTACGAAGCTCTACAGGCTAGACTGCCACCAAACTCTCCGCAATACCAAGCGATCAAGCAACAAGTAGAACTCCGAACCCGAGGCCATCAAGGCGAACTCACCGTTGATCATCACTTCAATATTCTCGCTCCCAAGTTCACTATCATCCAAGACGCTTGCTTGACATCCAACGGTCAAACTTTCCAAATCGATAACCTGATTATTTCTCCACATTCCATTTACATCATCGAGGTAAAAAACTTCCGTGCACCCATCACCTTCGATACCGACCTTAACCAATTCACGACCGACGACGGCCGAAAAATTTCCGGCTACAAACATCCAATCGCACAAGTTAAAGCCCAGCAATTGAAACTTCAGAACTGGCTCTACGAACATAACCAGCCCAATATTCCAATCTACTATTTCATCGCAGTCAGCGAGCCGAGCACACTCATCAACGTCATCGGCGATCATGAAAAAATCTCCAGCATTGTCCAGCATGGAGAACATATCCCTTGGAAAATCCTCGATTACGAACAAAAACAAAAGAATCATCCAACCTATCAACACCAGAAAATCGGCCACTTCATTTTGAAACATTGTAGGGACTTTGATAAAGATATTTTGGAGGAGTGGGGGATTGTGCCGGAGCAGCTGGTGCCGGGTGTGAGGTGCAGAAAGTGCAATAGGGTAGGAATGGAGAAAGTAAAATGGAGCTGGATTTGCCCAAGATGTGGACTGGCTGATAGGCAAGCGGCTAATCATTCCATTGATGAGTATTTAATGTTGGTGAAACCATGGTTGAGGAATAAGGAAATCTTAAACTTTCTCAATATAAGTTCTAGATATGCTGTGTCTCGCTTATTAAAAAACCACCCGAATCTCCATTACTCTGAAAAAAGAAGGAGATGGGAAAAGAAAGTTAATGGTTTCAATAAAAGATATACCTTGCGTTCGGACTAAGGTAATAGGATAATGTGAAATTCGCACGCCCATGGTGTTAATTCGCACCACTCCGGATGAAATTCGCACGCTCAGGGTATTATCTCGCACCATATCGAATCAAATTCGCACGCCACCCGAGGAAATTCGCACCACTTCCGTCCAAATCCGCACCTCAGGCACCAAAATTCGCACCATCATCCTAAAATAGATCAGCAGTCATTCACAAAACCACAAAAAAAGAACCCGCCAACCTAGCGGGTTCTCCTCCATGCAACTTACAAACTCCAATACTGGAATCCTTTTTCTTCACATTCTTTACGATCGAGAATGCTCTTAATATCAATTAACACTTTTTTCTCGCTGCGATACAAACCGCTTAATTCATCGAGAAGGTTTGTTTGTACAAATTCTTTATGTGGAACGGCGAATACGACACAGTCTAAATCCTTCAATTCTTCCTTATCAGCAAGGCGGATATTGAATTCGCGCAATACTTCTTCAGGTTCTGCGAGGGGATCATAAACAATCGGTTCAATTCCGTATTCGTTCAGTTCCTCAATGACGTCAACGACTTTTGTGTTGCGGACATCAGATACGTTTTCTTTAAATGTAAGACCTAATACCGCCACGCGAGCGCCGTCGATATCTTGTTTTGCTTTGATCATTTGTTTGATGACACTGCCACCGACAAATTTACCCATATCATCGTTGATCTTTCTACCAGATGAGATGATTTGTGAATGGTAGCCTAGTTGTTCTGCTTTATACGTAAAGTAATACGGATCCACTCCGATACAGTGTCCACCAACTAAACCTGGTGTAAACGGCAGGAAGTTCCATTTTGTTGATGCTGCTTCGAGAACGGCTTTCGTATCGATATCCATACGGTCAAATACCATCGCTAATTCGTTCATGAATGCAATGTTGATATCTCTCTGGGAGTTCTCGATAACTTTGGATGCCTCGGCAACTTTAATCGATTCTGCTTCATACACTCCAGCTTCGATAATTGCATCATATATAGCGGAAATCTCTTTCAACGCCTCTTCATCAGATCCAGATACAACTTTTGTAATTTTCGTTAATGTATTTTCTTTATCACCGGGATTAATTCTTTCTGGTGAGTAACCAACTTTAAAGTCTACTCCATATTCCAATCCAGAAACTTCTTCTAGTATCGGAATACAAATCTCTTCAGTTGTTCCAGGATATACAGTTGATTCGTAAACGACGATGGAGCCTTTCGTTAAATGCTTAGCAACTGTTTCGCTGGCACCGATGACTGGTCCTAAGTTTGGTGTTTTATCTGCGTTGATTGGTGTCGGAACCGCTACAACATGGAATTTGCATTCCGTGAGATCGGCAGGATTGTTCGTAAACTTCATTGTTGTTTGTTGAACTGCCTCGTCTCCAACTTCATCCGTCACATCAATACCATTTTCATATTTATTCAGCTTTTCTGTATTTGTATCATAACCAACAACATCGAATTTCTTTGCAAACTCGACTGCTAATGGCAATCCAACATAACCAAGACCGATTACAGCAATTTTCTCTTCTTTTGCTTGTATCTTTTCAAATAAACTCATGGTCTTCCTACCTTTCTTTATTCAACTAATATAATTTCCGGATGGACTCGAGTCATTGTTATATTGCTATCCATTTACAATAACAGGTATACATGAAAGATTGCTCAATATTTCACAACCTGATTTAATTATACAAATTTCGAGTCGTTCCTGCAATACTTTTTCTACCTAAATTTGATAGACAACTGTAATATGTTAAAATATAGGGTGGCTAACTATTTGATTACGCCGCTTAACGGCGCGATATCATATAGAAAGTAATTTGCGAACTAGTATACATTTTAGCACTTAGACACCGTTTCGACAATTTATTAATCATTGCTGCTATGGTATAATTCCCTAAGTGTAATTTTGATTCACACACCAGAAAGATAAGGATGACATTTGTGAAAAAGAAACGGATTTTGTTTTTTATCTATCAGATGGGTGCAGGTGGGGCGGCCCGGACTCTATTGAATATATTAAATAATTTGGACCGGACAAAGTTTATCCCCACACTTGTTACGTTGAATTATGATGGGAATTATGAAAAGGACCTGAATCCCGACATAAAATTCATTAAGTTAAAGACGAAGCGATTACGTTCGGCCATTTTCCCTTTGGCAAAAATTATTCGACAAGAAAAAGTGGATATCGTATTCAGTACGATTCCAAATTATAATACGATCGCAATTCTCGCGAGACTTTTCTCCTTTACGAGGGCAAAAAATATTGTACGGGAAGCGGCATTCCTCGGTGGTACGCCTTCTGCAAATCGAAAGCTGCGAGTATATGGGCTATTATATACATTTTCCAGTAAAGTAATTGCCCTTTCCCATGGCGTGAAAAACAATGTCGTCTCTCGTTATAAAGTAGAAGCAGATAAAATAGAAGTAATTTATAATCCGGTTGATGTGAAGCAGATACAAAAAAGCATCGATACAGGAAAATTGAAACAAAATCATGAATCCATCTTCACCGGTGAGGAAAAAGTAATTATCTCAGCGGGCCGTCTTGTTGACGATAAGGATCAGCAAACGTTGATTAAAGCCTTTACTAAAGTTCGGGAACAAATCCCGGCCAAACTTGTCATTTTAGGTGAAGGGGAATTGGAAGCGAAATTAAAAACACTTGCAGCAAACTTGAATATCGCGGATGATGTCCATTTCCTCGGATTCCAAGAAAATCCGTATATCTATTTCGCTAAATCAGACGTTTTCGTTTTGACGTCCAAGCGAGAAGGTTTTGGACATGTACTCGCAGAAGCCTTAGCAACAAAAACGCCGATTGTCTCCACCAAAGCAAAGCCTGGAGCAACAGAAGTGTTGAACGATGGCGAATTCGGTTTGTTATGTGAAATTGGCAATGAACAACAACTAACAGATAAAATACTCGAAAGCCTGAACTGGACCGAAGAAGAAAGACAAGCAGTCGTTGAAAAAGGGCTGGAGCGGGTCCAATCATTCCAGGCGGAGACGATTGTGAAGCAATATGAAAAAGTGTTCTTAGAAACACTGGAGTCTAACTGATTAAATTTTAAACAGGAGTTGAAAATTTATGAACGCTCCAAAACGAGTGGTTCATCTTACAACCGTGCATCATCCTTATGATCCAAGGATTTATCATAAAGAATGTAAATCATTGCAAAATGCTGGAATGGATGTAACACTGATTGCGCAAACAAGTGAAGAAAGCTATTCAAAAGATAAACCAATCCGACATATTCCATTAAAGAGCTTTAACAGCCGAATCAAGCGGATGACACTCGGAGCTTGGGACGCTTATAAAAAGGCGAAATTTGCGAAAGCGGATGTGTATCATTTTCATGATCCCGAGCTGCTGCCAGTCGGTTGGTTATTAAAAAATAAAAATAATGTCGTTATTTATGATATCCATGAAGATTATATAACGAGCATTTTACAGAAAGATTATCTAAGCAAGCCAGTCAAAAAGCTCATCGCGAAAATTTATAATGTGATGGAGCGCTTCTTTATTAAAGATATGGAACTATGTCTGGCTGAAAAATATTATAAAGACAGATATCCGACGGGAACATGCATTTTAAACTATCCGACGATCAACGATACGTTCATGCATATCAAGCGGGAAGGCCCGAGAGAGCATAAACTGTTGTATACTGGGAATGTCTCCCATGTCCGTGGGGCGATAGAGCATGCAAGGATTCCTCTCTTGGATGATGACATCGAAGTCCATTTTGTCGGGAAATGTCCAAGCAGCCTCGCAGCGGAAATGTACCAGGCAGCAGGTGACAAAAAAGATAAACTATTTATAGAAGGAATCGATCAGTTTATCGAAAAAGAAGTGATCGAAGAACGCTATGCCAACACAAATTGGCTTGCTGGAATTGCGCTTTTCCCGCCGACGGAGCATTACATGAAAAAAGAACTCACGAAGTTCTTCGAATATATGAATGCGGGTCTGCCGATTATTTGTTCCAACTTCCCGGTCTGGAAAAACTTTATAGAAAAACATCATTGCGGAATTGCTGTTGACCCTTATGATGACCAAGCGGTAAGAGATGCGATCACTTACCTGAAAAACAACCCAGAAGAAGCAAGACAAATGGGTGAAAACGGAAGAAAAGCAGTTATGGAAGAGTTGAACTGGGGAACAGAAGAAAAGAAACTGATCAACTGGTACAACGAACTGCTCCAAATTGACAGCAGGAAGCTAGAAGGAATCGATGCATAAATGAAACAACAACCATTGATATCGGTGATTACACCAGCATATAATTCCGAACGATTCATCGGAGAAACGATTGAATCCGTTCTTAACCAGACATATACCGATTGGGAAATGATCATTGTCGATGATTGTTCCTCTGATAATACAAGGGAAATTGTGGAACGCTATAAACAGCAAGACCCACGGATCCAACTTCATGTGCTCGATGAAAACAGCGGCTCAGCGGTTGCGCGTAATACCGCAATGAAACATGCCCAAGGAAGGTATATTGCCTTTCTTGATAGTGATGATCGCTGGCTGCCGGAAAAGCTGGAAAAACAACTGGAGTTCATGCAGAAAAAAGATATTGCATTTTCATTTACCACCTATGTCCGCATGCAGGAAGATGGGACGAGGACAAATGCAATCAGCAATACACCGGAATATGTAGATTATGATGATTTAATGAAACGCTGTGTCATCGGATGTTTGACCGTCATGATCGACCGGGAAAAAACCGGTCATATGGAGATGGTGAATATCCGGACAAGGCAGGATTATGCCTATTGGCTAGCTCTAACAAGGAAAGGCTTCTTAGCTTATGGCCTCCCGGAGATTCTTGCGGAATATCGGCTTGTCGGCAACTCCATCTCAAGTAATAAATGGAAAGCCGCAAAACGTAATTGGTACGTATTTCGCCAAGTGGAGGAGCAAAGCCTGCCAAAAAGCATCTGGTACTTTGCACACTATGTCGTTCTATCCATCAAGGACATGATTAAATGGAGAATGAAGAAGTAAAGCATGGTGTTTAGGGAGCTCGCACTGGCCTTTTTGGTGGTGTGAAATCTTGAAGATGGCGTGCGAAATTGGACTTGAGTGGTGCGGAATCGCTGGGGTGATGTGCGAAATAGAACCAGAGTGGTGCGCAATACCCCGGTTAACGTGCGAATTTGAACTCAAGTGGTGCGAAATTCCCCAGTTGACGTGCGAAATAGAACCAGAGTGGTGCCGAATTCCCCGGTTGACGTGCGAATTGGAGCCGATACGGTGCGAATTCCACAATTGACGTGCGATTTAGAGACTTGCAGACGTGGGTTTAGGCCGCCCTGCGAAAGTCTTTTCATTATTTATAAAACGTTTTTAATTAGTAGGCGGTGTCTTATTAAATGAAAAGTTATATTCAGGAAATGCTGAAGCGGAAGGACTTACTATATTATTTAGTAAAATCCGGGCTGAAAGCAGAACATAGAAATAGTTATTTAGGATATTTTTGGTGGTTACTCGATCCGTTACTGAACGTGTTAGTCTACTACTTCTTAGTTGTTATCGTTCTTGACAGGGGTGGGGAAAACTATCCACTATTCTTAGTCATTGGTCTCGTTGTATGGCGTTGGATCAGTACAACCATCAATTCTTCGTCTAAATCGATCTTGCGCTATAGCTCAATAATTAATCAAGTTTCCTTACCAAAAGCTTTATTTCCATTATCCTTTACGGTAACCCAACTATTCAACTTTGCTTTTGGATTGGTTGTAATGGCCGGCTTTCTTTTGATATATGGAATAATGCCTACTTGGTATATACTCTATCTACCATTAATTATCGTTATGCAGTTGACCGTACATATCGCCCTTGGCCTCGTACTCGGCTACATTACGATTTTTGTGCGAGATATTGAAAACTTGATGACCTATATTACACGAATTTTCTTCTATGCCTCACCAATTATTTGGGAAGGTGGGCGTTTAATTAGAAGTGGTAAGATGCCGGACTGGTTAACACCATTAATTGAATATAACCCGGTTGCCATTTTAGTTACGGCATATAGAGATATTCTGATGTATCATCAGCCGCCAAACCTGGTCGGCCTTGGGGTATTGTTTGCCATTTCAATTGTTGTCGTAATTTATATGTTACGTTATTACAGTCAGAATGAGCATAAAATTATTAAAGCTTTGTAACATGAAGTTTCATTCAGCTGAGCTCATTTAATCCTTCGCTGAATGTGAATGGTGTGTATTCAGGATTATTGGCATGGTGATGTCGGTAATCTTGCGAATAAAGTCAAGCTTAAATGAGGGAAAATCATGCAAGAGCAAACAAAACAACAAAAACAGGAAACAACGGAAGAAGTGATCGTTTCAAAGGATATTGGTGTATACTTTGACGATCGTTCCTATCAGGACGATTTGAAGTCCCGTGTTTTCCGTATATTTAAAAGACGTGAGAAACAAAAGAAAAGAGAGAAAGTGTGGCCGCTGAAATCAATTGATTTCACTGGCCACCAAGGTGAGATACTCGGGATTATCGGCTCCAATGGAGCAGGTAAAACGACTTTGAGTAAAATCATTGCCGGAATTTTAAAAGAGGATAAAGGTACAATGCATGTCGATGGTAAAGTGACAGCATTGTTCTCATTTGGTATGGGTTTTAATAAAGAGCTCACCGGAAGAGAAAATATCTATCTAAATGGAATGATGCTCGGCATCGACAAAGCATTGATCGATAAATATATCGAAGACATCAAAGACTTTGCAGATATCGGGGACTTTATCGACCAACCAATGAAATACTATTCCAGCGGGATGAAGGCAAGACTTGGATTTAGTGTTGCTTCCCATTTAGAACCAGAAGTACTCATTTTAGATGAAGCATTAAACACAGGGGATGCCCGTTTCAGCCGTAAAGCTGCGGAAAAAATGAAAGAACTTGTAAAGCAGGCAAAAATGGTTATCATCGTTACCCACAGCTTGAGATATGCTCAACGAAACTGTAATCGAATCATGTGGATTGCGAATGGTAAGGTGCATGAAATTGGGGATCCGAAAGAAGTTATTGCGAATTACCGGAAATCCGTGCCCGCACCAAAACCAAGAAAACGAAGCCTCGAACTAAATAAAACAGAAGCCGACATTAAAGATCGTGTCATTGTCAAAGCGGAGGACGTCGGTGTTTCCTTTGAATTAAATACAGGAACGTTTTGGGCCCTTCGTAACTTGAACTTTGAAATTAAAGAAGGGGAAGTCGTTGGAATCATTGGCCATAATGGAGCAGGTAAATCAACGCTCTGTAAAGTGTTGACCAACATTCTGAAACCTGATGAGGGAGAAATCGATGTAAAAGGTGAAACATCCTCCTTATTAGGTTACGGTACAGGTTTCAATGGTCAGTTATCAGGGACCGATAATATTTACTTGAATGCTATGCTCCTCGGTATTCCGAAAAAACGGGTCATGGAGAAATATGATGAAATTGTAGAATTCTCCGGACTAAGAAAAGCGATTGATAAACCGGTGAAGGAATATTCCTCAGGAATGAAATCCCGACTTGGTTTCAGTATCGCAGCTATTTTGAAGCCAGACATTTTTATTGTGGATGAAGCTCTCTCGACAGGAGATATTGCCTTCCAGCAAAAAGCAAGTGAACGAATTCAAGAGATGATGTCTCATGCGAAGGCGGTAATTATTGTTTCCCACAGTATGAACTTTGTAGAGAAAGTGTGTACAAGAGGAATTTGGATGGAACGTGGACAAATCCGCTTTGATGGAACGGCTGAAGAAGCGGTTGCTGCATATCGGGAATCCCTTGGCATAAAGAAAAAAGTGAACAATAGAAAACGCGTCGTTCAACGCAAACAAGTACAACAGGAACAATAAAAATCGCATCCTCATCGAATGAGCTTGGTGGTGACAGAATGAAACAAACAATCAAGAAAATAGTCCTTGGACCGGTTGACTGGTTCACATATACGCTATTGTCCGAGAAGCAGCGGAAGGCCATCGGGGACATGTTTTCGGATGATCAGAAAAAGAAAATCCAAAAGGTTTTATCAGGTAAGAAGCAAGCGGAAAGACAAAAACTCAAGAAAATAAAATACCATCTATATAATTTAGGTTTTACCGAGCAAGCACAAAAAGATTTGGAGAATTATTTCGAGCATGCAAAAGATGCAGACTTGAAACGTCAAGCTGCTTGGGAACTTGTGCTTTGGCATGCCAATCAAAATACAACAGAAGGAGCTACCGAGGCTCTTAATTATATTGAAGCTGCAAGAGCAGGCGTCAGCGATACCGATCATTTGAGACGGATAGCGATTTTGGAAGCTGAGTGTTTACATCATACGAATCAAACGGCAAAAGCAAGACAAGTTATTGATGTGATGCTTCAACAACAAAAACACGTCGACCTTTATTTTGCGGCTGCGAATCTAACAGATTCTATCGAGGAACGCTTAAAACTTGTTAATCAAGTGATGGAAGACTATGAGTTAGCACCGATACGCTTTAAAGAGACAGGTGAAGCTCCGATATATGATGATCTAGAAACAGAAGCTATTGACCGGAAAGTGGACGGACCAAAGGTTACGGTCATCCTGCCTGCCTTTAAAGCAGAAGACGGAGTCCAAGTAGCAATCGAGTCGATACTTTCCCAAACATGGCAAAATATCGAACTGCTAGCTGTAGATGATTGCAGTCCGGATAATACTGCAGCTGTAATTAAAGCGTACGCTGAAAAAGATCCACGAGTCAAACTGTTGAAGACACCTGAAAATAGTGGTCCGTACGTAGCAAGAAATATCGCTTTACAGCAAGCCACTGGAGAATTCGTCACAATCAATGATGCGGATGACTGGTCCCATGCGGAAAAAATTGAGCGGCAAGTGAAGCATTTGATGGACAATCCGTCTGTCATTGCAAATACTTCGGAGCATGCCCGCTTAACCGAAGATCTGACATTCTATCGACGCGGAACACCGGGTAAATATATTTTCCCGAATATGTCGTCCATCATGTTCCGTCGCCAACCTGTTTTAGACAAAGTCGGATTCTGGGATAGTGTACGCTTTGCAGCCGATGGAGAATTTAAACGAAGACTCATCAAAGTGTTTGGGAAAAATAACTACGTCGACTTGAAAAGCGGACCGTTATCACTGCCAAGGCAATCCGTCACCTCTTTAACTGCGAGCTCAGCTTTTGGTTATAACGGCTTTTTCATGGGAGTGAGAAAAGAGTATGTCGAAGCGTTCAGCTATCATCATGCGCAAGCTGATTCTCTTCGTTATCCTTATCCGATGGAAAAACGACTGTATCAAGTACCTGAACCGATGTGGCCGAAGCGGGAGGAAAAAGTCGATGGTAAACGTCTTTTCGAGGTCATTATCGCTACCGATTTTCGTGTTATTTCCGAGGAAAACCTGCAGTTTATAACACAACGGCTGGAAACAACAAACGACAGAATTGGATTACTGCAAATCAACCAATATGGCGTAGAACCGGATAAAAACATGCCATCCTCCATTAGGGAGCTGTTGGACGGAGACCGCCTGCAAGTTGTAGTTTTTGGAGAAAAATTACAAGCAGACGAGGTCATTATTTTCCATCCTACAGTATTAGCTGAATATCAGCGTTATGTAGCTGAAGTGGATACGAAGCAACTCCATGTAGTTATCGATCAAATACCAGAACCAGCTTACTTGGAAAACATCCGGACTTATTTTAACCAAGATGGTACATGGTATCCAGAGTCAGAAAAAGTGAAAGAAAGATTACAAGAGCATCCTGAATTAAGAGACATGATTCACTTTGAATCAGTGGTCTGGAAGGAAAAGTTGGGTGTTAGATGAATAAGGAAACGAACCATCTTCAGATAAATGATGAACAGAATCCATTAATCTCCCAATTGGACGAGTTGGAAAACCAATTGGCGGAGAAACAAGAAAAGCGTAAGGAAGTACTTGCAGAGCTTGAAAGTTATGAAGCGGAATTCGCTGAAAGGGAAAAGATCATCGAGTCTCTGAGAAACATAAAGCGGAAGCTCCGAGCGAGTATTCGAACGGTCCCGGCTTATTTACTCGGTCGAAGGAATATCAAGCAACTGTACAGTAAAGCCTATAAACAAAAAGCTGCAGAAAATAAGTTGAGAAGCTATAAAAAATATTTATATGACTTAGGGTTTGAGGAACGGGCTCTTGCTGATTTGCGGGAGCTGTTCTTTCATACCGAAGACCGTTATATGAAGCAAGCTCTTGCTTGGGAACTCGGATTGTATTATGCGAATAAGCTTGATCCCCGGAAAGCAGGAATTGCACTTAAATTCTTGAACGTCACGGCAGAGGGAAGCAGCGACAACGAAGAAAGACGGAGAAAAATAAAAATTTTGCAGGCAGAATGTCTCGTGTTACTCGGCAAACATAAGGAAGCAAAGCAGCTCCTCTCTGAACTGCTTGAAGTGGATACACATGCAGATATCTACGTTGCAATGGCGAATGTGGAAGCTACACCATTGGAGCGTTTATCCTGGGTGAATCGAGCACTTCGTCACTATAATTTACAAGAAATCCAGCTCACTTCCGATGAAGGAAGAGATGCCTATTATAGATTGACAACTGACCCGATTCAGGAAAAACAGGTGACAACGGGACCGAAAGTTTCGGTCATTATCCCTGCTTATAATGCTGAATCGGGAATTCGTGTAGCAATCGATTCTTTGCTGAATCAAACATGGCAAAACCTCGAACTAATTGTTGTGGATGATTGCAGTACAGATTCTACCCGGGAAGTTGTAGCGGAATATACCGCTAAAAATGAGCGGGTCAAGCTGCTCTCGACACCGACAAACAGTGGACCTTATATCGCAAGAAACATAGGGTTGAAAGAAGCAACCGGAGAATTCGTCACGATAAATGATGCAGATGATTGGTCGCATCCGGAAAAAATTCAAAAACAAGTAGAGCATTTAATTCAGCATGAAGAAGTGATGGCGAACACATCAGCTCATGCTAGGTTAACAGAAGACTTAAAACCGTACAGGCGCAGTATGCCAGGGAAGTATATTTTCTCCAATATGTCTTCACTGATGTTCCGAAGAGAAGCCGTACTAGAGAAGGTCGGCTATTGGGATCGTGTCCGTTTTGCTGCTGATAGCGAATTTAAAAATCGACTCATCGCAGTGTTTGGGAAACAAGCGATTGTTGATCTAAACAACGGTCCATTATCGTTCCCAATGCAATCATCCAATTCGCTTACGGCAAACTCTAAATTTGGTTACAACGGTTTCCTTATGGGAGTTCGCAAAGAATATAGAGAAAGCTATGGTTATTATCATAAACATACAGATTCCTTATATATGCCATTCCATCCTGATGAACGACATTTCCCTGTACCTGAACCGATGTTGCCGGATCGGGTGGCAAAAGGAAGTGTACGAAATCTCGATGTCGTATTTATTGCCGATTACCGGGAGAAAGTCCCTCCATTTATCGTCATGCATCTAGAAACCTTGAAGGAAATGGGAATGAACATTGGACTTATCCAAATGGGTTCCTACCAATTAAAGAAAAAGCAAACGATGGACCCGGCAATCCGTAGTTTAATTGATGGAAAACACATTCAAATGCTCGTTTATGGGGAGAATATCAACTGCAATCTGTTGTTTATCCATAACCCTGGAGTGTTTGCTGATAATCAAAAATACGTTCCTGAACTGAAAGCCAAAGTAGTTCGTGTCATCCTTACCGAACTACCTTCAGAGAGCGTTGGCAGTAAAAAAGTAGAACACTTTAACTTAAGAGAATGTTCCCGTCGAATTGATGATTGGATTAAGGTGAAATCCAAATGGTATCCGATCGATGAAGCATTACGAGAAAACTTACTGGAGAACCATCGCAGGGAATTAAGATCCATCCCGTTATCGACGATGAATTGGTTAACGGAAACGAAAGATAAATCATCCTTCAACGAGCAAATTGAACATTTACTCGTTGAAGAAAATCCATTCCGTATAGAAGAGGGGGGAGTAGAATGAGCGAGAATAAAGAAATAGAACAAAATCTAGAAGAATCTGATCCGCTTTTAGAAAATGAAGCCGTCTTAAGGCGGATGATGAAAGTGGAAGCGGAAATCAAGCGGGCTGAAGCTGACATCAAAGCGAGTGAAAAGAAAATCCAACAAATTAAGCAGAGCAACACTTGGAAACGAACCGGAAAGGCTCGAAAGCTGTTTTCCCGAACTCGTCCCCCTCATAAAGAACTGACGGAGCTGGAAAAAGAAGTGATTTCCCTTCAAGACGAGATTCATACACTCTCCGACACGTTAGAAAGCTTAAAATTGCAGCAAGAGCAATTTAATTATAATCGAATTTGGCGAATGGTAAGGGAAATGAAAGATGAGGGCGACATTGTCGATTCACTGGAAAAGATGATAAGCCAGAAGCAAATCGAGGATGCGAATTATACGCATGTCATCCATTCTGCTGCGAGATTATTTATGAAAGATAAAGAAGCATATCGTAAACTCGTTTATCCAAAACTATTTGAAGGATTGAAAATAGAAGATATTCCGGAGTTTATGGTACGCTCTGGCTTTTCCGAGGACCAGATTCCTCTGGAACAAGCTGCATCTTTCCGGGCGAGTCTCACGATGCGGATGCGCGAACATCAACTGAGAGGAACATTGCCTGAAATGGTCCTCGATGATAAGCAAACAGCTTACCAATTCGCAAAAAACTTGGACGTACGAACACCAGAGATATCCGTCCGTACATACACATTCGACGAGATTCCAGAACAAAGCGGCATAGCCATCAAACCAGTTGACGGAGCCGGAGCGCGTGGTGTATATCTCGTTTATGAGAATGATGATATAATAGACATCAAACAGTCGAAAGAAATCGCGAATTGGCAAGTTTTGCGAAAAGATATGGAAAGAGATCTGATTGCTGGCCGTGTACTTCAAGATGAATGGTTCACGGAAGAGTTGATTTTAGAAGATAAGAATACAAAAACTCCTGCCAGGGATATTAAGTTTTATTGTTTTTATGGAAAAGTAGGTTTAATCCTCGAAATTGTCCGTTATCCAGAACTTAAATATTGCTGGTGGACTGCTAGTGGAGAGCGTGTCGCTACAGGCAAATATGGGGAGAGCTTATTTAAAGGTAAGGGTGTCAGCCAGGATGAATTGGAATTGGCTAAAGCGATTAGTTTAGAAATCCCTGCCCCGTTTATAAGGATAGATTTCTTACGTTCCGATACAGGACTTGTATTTGGAGAATTTACACCAAAACCAGGAAATTACGATGAGTTTGATACACCAACCGACAAGTGGCTCGGAGACTATTTTCTCGACGCCCAAGGCAGGTTGACAGCAGATTTATTAAACGGAAAACAATTTTTACATTTCAAGAACTTAACATCGGGCGGTTCTATCGATTGAAATGGTGTATGAATTAGGAGGAAATTTAATGGAAGAGAATCGTGCAGAGTGGTTGCCACATCTAACGGGTGAAATTGTTTCAGATGCACATGGGAATTTTTTAGATGCTTATGTTGTAGCTTTGGAAGGCTGGAGAAGAGGATTAACTCTTAGATGGCATGTAAAGGACTCTGAGAAGTTCAAAGAAATGCGCACTTGGTCGGTCGATCAGCCAGGCCAACTGTTTTCGTTAAGCTCCGAGGAACGCACCCATTATTTCTTTAGAACCCGTGGAGATAAAGTTACAAATGAAGCAGTCGATATCGGCAGAGATAAAGAGAAGACAAAGCAAGTGTTAATGAGTAAAGGCATCACCATGCCAGAAGGAAAAGAGTTTTCTGAGGAGGCTTCCAATGAAGAGGTATTGGAGTATGCAGCGAAACTCGGCTTCCCAGTCGTTGTAAAACCTACAAACGGCAGCTTCGGGAAAGGTGTATTTACAAATATAACAAGTGCGGGTGAATTAGAACATACCCTTGATTTTATAAGAAAAGATTTGAACTACCCTGAAATTATTGTAGAACATTACATACCAGGAAAAGAATATCGACTTTATGTTGTTGATCACGAAGTTGTTGGAGCGATGAATCGGATTCCGGCAAACGTGACAGGGGATGGCATCAACTCTATTCAAGCGTTGATTGAGATAAAAAATCGTGAAAGAAGTTTAAATCCACGTCTCATCAGTTGTCCAATTCTCGTGAATAAGGAAGTAGAGGACTTTATCGCACGGAAGGGTTACACACTAGACACTGTTCCAGATAAAGGGGAATATGTCCCACTATTGGATAAGACAAATATATCAATCGGTGGGGATCCAATTGATGTGTTTGATACGATTCCAGAGTATGTGAAGGAAGCTGCAGTGAAGGCGTTACATGCGATACCAGGTCTTGAGCATGGAGCGGTTGATCTGATTGTTCATGAGAATACAGAAGAAGTTTATATCATCGAGTTGAACCCAACCGCGAATCTTGGTGGGCTACTGTTTCCGATTGAAGGGAAATCAAGAGATATTCCTAAAGCGATTATTGATTATTACTTCCCGGAAACGAGCAGTAAAAATACAGATCAAATCAACACGTATTTTGATTACCATGATGTGCTTGAACCACTGCAAGCGAAAGATGCGTATTCAACGACAGTAACACCATGTCCACAGGAAAGACTTTATACGAAAAAGTATACCGTTAGTGGAAATGTGTTAGATATCGGTTACCATCGCGGTTTGCGAAAACAAGCTTTTGAACGATTCTTGCACGGTTATATCATGACTCTTGAAGAAGGCGATATTGAAATCGTCGTTGGTGGAACAGATCCAGAAATGGTGGATGACTTTAAAAACGCAATTTGGGAAGACGAAGAGCGTGGTCAAGTTTATGAAGTCCAAGTACAAGAAACAGATCAGCCAATTAAAGTTGGATTCGAAATCAAAACAGATCTAAAGACACAGATAGAAGAATTGGAAATGTACAGACAAGAACTGGAAACAATACAGTATGAATTGAAAAAGTTAGAGTTAGAACGGAGAAAATACCATAACAGTTTATCCTGGAAGGTGACAGCGCCAGTTCGTTTAGTTGGATCAGTCAAGAAAATGTTTCGGAATTAAACGGATCAGCAAAGTAGGAGGAAAAATAAAATGAAAGAATCACAGCTTGGCATTAGCTTACCACAGTTAACAAACGATATTGTAAGGAATGCCAGAAAGACTAGACTTGATGCTTTTGCAGTGGCGCTGGAAGGTTGGCGAAGAGGCTTAAAATTAAAATGGTATACAAAGGATTCGGAGCATTACAAGAATATGATCATCTTTGGAGTTAACCCTCCTGGGCGATTGTTTTCATTAAGTTCCGATACGAAAACTCATTATTTCTTTAGGACACGAGGAGACTTGGTCTCCAATGAAGCGGTAGAAATCGGTTCTGAAAAAGATGATACGAAGATTATTCTTGAGAAGGCAGGGGTACCTGTACCTAAAGGGAGAGGATTCGCCCCGGATGCAACAAATGAAGAAATCCTTGAATATGGTAAGAACTTAGGTTACCCGCTCGTACTTAAGCCAACGAATGCAAGTCTCGGTAATGGAGTAGTCACTAATATCCGTAGTGATGAACAGTTACATAAAGCGTTGCATTATGTACGTCACGAGCTAGATTATGATGAAGTAATCGTTGAACAGTTTATAAAGGGTCAAGAATACCGTTTCTATGTCGTAGATGATAAAGTCATCGCCGTCTATAACCGTATCCCGGCTAATATTACAGGTGATGGCGTACACACGATAGAGGAACTGATTGCTTTAAAAAACCATGTCAGAAAACAAAATGCCCGCTTGAATAGTTGTTTGATCCATATGGATGTTGAGATATTAGATTTTATTAAAGAAGCAGGCTATACATTAGAAAGCATCCCGAAAAAGGGAGAACTCATCTACTTAAGAGAAAAAACAAACGTTTCATCTGGTGGAGACCCGATTGACGTAACGGATACCATTGGCGATGAATACAAACAAATTGCCGTAGATGCATTAAAAGCTATTCCAGGATTTATCCACGGTGGTGTAGATATCATTATCAATGAAGATAATGAAATTGATGTTCCAGCGGTTGTCCTTGAATTGAATCCGACGGCACAAATTGGCGGAGCACTCTTCCCAATTGAAGGAAAAGCAAGGGACATCCCTGGAGCAATCATTGACTATTATTTCCCGGAAACAAAAGGTATCTCTACGGAAAAATCCAAAATTTATTTCGATCTAATTAATGTGTTAGAACCATTAGAAAACCGTGCAGCTCTTGAAGTAGAGGTAGCTCCGGCACCACAGGGCCAATTGTATATGAGAAAGTACACGGTATATGGAGATGTGCAACGCTACAATTACCATAAATGGTTAAAGCAACAAGCTCTTAACCAAGGTCTGCATGGTTATATAAAAAGTAAGGTCTTTGATGAAATAGAAATTGTAGTCGCCGGAACAGACCTAGAAAAAGTATTCGGCTTTAGAAAAGTGATTAAAGGATACAGCCGTGGCTCTCAGATTGTGAAGATTGAAGCTGAGGATTATGAAGATCCGGTAACGGTCGGCTTTGAAATTGCCGAACAGTATAATTCATCCAGTGTGAAATCTGTCCAGCACGCTCTACGTAAAATGGATAAAGATTTACAACGCTTAAGAAAGCAGAAGTTACGGGCAGAGAAGGATATTCAACATATCTTGAATAGCTCTTCTTGGAAAATGACAGAACCTGTTAGGAATATTAAGAAAAAGATAAAAAACTAATTAGGTGATAGGAAGGAGGAATTTCATTTGTTTCTATCTAAAGCGACAAATAGTTTTACTCTTTCTGCAGTAGGAGATATTCTACTGCACGGCAGAGTATACGGGGGACTGAAAAAAAAGTCAGGGTATGACTTTATGAATCAGTTAATAAACATTGAACCTCTAGTTGGTAAAACAGACATAACTATCGGTAATCTTGAATCCATTATCGCTGGAAATGATATAGGCCTCTCATCATTTCCACGTTTTAATGGTCCTAAAGAGATAGGGTACACGCTCAAAGAACTTGGATTTGATTTGGTGACACTTGCAAATAACCATGTTCTTGATAGAGGTGCAGAAGGTTTAATCAAATCAATTGCTAACCTAAAAGAGATTGGTTTGGAATATGACGGTGCCTTTGACTCGGAGGAAGATCAAAAACGACTTAGAATAAAGAAAATAAATGGTTTGAATGTATGTTTTCTATCTTATACTAACTCTACAAATGGGATTAAAATTCCGGAGGACAAACCATACTTGGTTAATTCGCTCAAGCAAAAGAGCTTGCTTAGACTTACCAAGGATATTCGGGAAATTAAAAATCAAAAGCTTGCTGATGTGGTTATTTTAAGTTTGCATTTTGGAAGTGAGTATCACTTGTACCCCACTTCGAGACAGAAAGAAATGTGTGCTTCATTAGCAGATGCTGGGGCAGATGTTATTATTGGTCACCACCCCCATGTCTTACAACCGCCTGAATGGATTGAAACATCGAGAGGCAATAAAACATTTGTTGCCTATTCCTTAGGAAATTTCTTCTCAGGACAAAATGGCCTTTATAGACAAATTGGGGCTGTGTTATCACTTAAAATTTCAAAGCCTGATAAAAATTACAGCTACATAAAGGTAGAAGATCCACAATACCGGTTAACCTTTGTGGAAAGGGAAAAGAAAATGAGATATGTTAACAACATATTTGATGAATATATTAAAGAAAACCGGTTTATAGAAATGGAAGAAGGTAAATTTGAGTCTAAAGAAGTGTACGAATCAGTAAAGAGTAGATTACGTACTTACATCCCGGATTTAAACGTACAGTAAGACATAATACATGTTAAATATAAGGTAGTGTTTATATGGAAAAACGTTGGTTATCTCATTTAGAAGGATGTCTGCCAACTGAAGCGCGTGGTTATCCAGTAAGTATGTATTCCATCGCGCTAGAAGGATGGAGAAGGGGACTCTCCGTTAAATTTGAGAACAACAATAGAGTAAGATCTGTTATTAGGTACTCTCTTTCTGATGGAGTAAAAACCCATTATTTCATGGGCTCTAGAGGGGACCTTGTAACCAAAGAAGCGATGAGAATTACTGGAGATAAGTCCTTAACAAAAAAATATCTAGCTGAAGCTGGAGTAATGATAGCTCAAGGACAAGTATTTGATGAAAACGTTGATGATGATACGATTATTGATTATGCAGTCGAATTAGGTTTCCCAGTAGTGATAAAACCTATTTCTGCAGCAGGTGGCCGTGGAGTAATAGCAAATATAAAAGATAAAGATGGCTTTCTTGAAGCTGTGAAATATGTTAGAAACGATTTGAATTATAAAGAAGTGATAGTCGAGAAACATGTGGATGGACTAGATTATCGAGTGTACGTTGTAGGAAATAAAGTAATTGGTGCAATTAATCGTATTCCAGCAAATGTCATGGGTGATGGCAAAAAAACGATCAATCAATTACTGCAGGAAAAGAATAAGGAAAAGAAAAAAAATCCTGCACTAACAGACAGTCCAATTAAAAAAGATGATGAAATGATGTCGCTCTTAAAGGAGCAAGGTTATACTTTAGACAGTGTTCCCCCAAAAGGGAAACGTGTTTATTTAAAGAGTAAAAGTAATATCTCTGCAGGTGGAGAACCGATTGATGCGACAGATCAGCTAACAGAAGAAGTGAAAAAGAATGCAATAAAAGCTGTTAATGCAATTCCTGGGCTTGCACAAAGTGGGGTAGACATTCTTTGGGATTCAGCTACTAATGATATGGCTGTAATTGAGCTGAATAATATACCGAGTATAAGAACCCATCTATTCCCATTGGAAGGACAAGCGAGAGATGTTCCAAAAGCAATAGTTGATCATTATTTCCCTAATTCAGAAGCAAATCATCGTTCTCCCTTATATTACTTTGACATAGGTGATATTTTTAGAGGCTTTACAAATAATGAGCTGAAAGAGGTTGCTATTCCTAACCATCCAAAAGGAGAGTTAATTAGCAAGCATTTAGTCGTGAGTAATGTAAAGAACAGGGCCTTATTTATGAAGAAAAACTTTAAATTAGCTAAAAGTCTCCTCTTAAATGGTTTTATTAATAGTTTAAATAAAAACAAGGTGGAAATTTTAGTATCTGGACAAATAGATAAGGTCAATAATTATATCGATACTATAACTGCAAGTAAAACTGTAAAAGTAAAAGAGTCTAATTGGGACAAACCGGTTAAACTCGGATTTGAGAGACTCAAAAAAGAGAGCTCTAAAACTTCTTCCAAAAAGAAAAGCATTAGTTCTTCCAGTGATATTGAAATATTGAGGAAGGAATTTAAAAGATTAGAGAAAGAAAGAGATTTTTATAAGAAGAAGTACCACAGTGTAAGTAATAGTAAGGTTTGGCGATTAGCTAATGTCTTACGGAAAATAAAATCTTAATGAAAAAAACGAACTGTTTTAACGCAGTTCGTGGGAGTGTAAAATAAACTGTGTAAGTGAGAGAGCGTACGGCTCTTGCTTCGCAGTTTATTTTTTTATTGTTAGAATAAACATATAAGATTGGGAGGTTATTCTA
>NZ_JBHUDE010000154.1:0-35664 GCF_042678205.1 Oceanobacillus luteolus | reverse complement strand
TAACCGTAAATCTGTTTAAAACATCTCAGATTCACGGTTATTTGGCGTTTCTGTTTTTAATTTTAGTTGCTTCTATTATAAAATTTCTTAGTTCGGGCTTACTTACCATGAAGTGAGTGCATTCTTTTTAAAAAAAAGAAAAGCACTTTTTTATTTTGAAACTTCTTGTAAAGATTAAACGTATGATTAATTAAATTTATGAAGCAGGGAGCATTTACATTGATATTTACTATCATTCTAGTATTAGTTGGAGTTATTTTGCTATTAGTAATAGGATTCCTTTGGCTGCGTAAATGGATACAGAAACCTGATCCGGAATATGTATTAAATTTTATTGCCAAAAATCCAAACAGATCTTCGTTAACCATTGTAAAAAACGGAAAGTTACATATTAATTATCAAGGACAACAATTACGTCCGCTTGCGAGTACGGTTAAGATTATTCTAGCAATCGAATTCGCTCAACAAGCAGCTACTAAAGATATTGATCCAAGTGAGCTAATTGATGTAAAAGACTTAAACCGTTTTTATATCCCAGGAACGGACGGTGGTGCCCATCAAGAGTGGTTACATTCATTAGATCTTCTAACGGAGGGTAAAGTGCCCTTGAGCGAGGTTGCAAATGGAATGATTGCTTTTAGTTCGAATGCCAACACGGAATATTTAATGTGGCGGTTGGGGCTTGAACGTATCAATTCTAATTTAGAGAAACTTCAATTATCTATGCATGAAGAGATTTTTCCGATTGTATCCTATCTTCTTATTCCTTATGAAGTTGCAAAAGCTCATCATCTAGATATCTTTGATAGGAACCAAGCGAAAAAAGTGCTGAGTCTAGTTAAGGAAATGTCCAAGGAGGCATATAAAAATGAAGCGAATCGTATTCATGCCATATTAAGTCAAGACAGTGACGGCAAGTATAAAGAACAAGCAAACTTGGCGGCATGGCATAATTTAGGGTTTGACCAAATTGCTTCTAGAAAGCTTGTAAGGGCTACCACATCAGAATATGTCTCGATTGTACAAAAGATCAATAACACTTCCTTTTTTTCACAGGAAGTGATTGATCAACTGCAAGCAATTATGGAATGGCCGATGAAAAACTCTAGTAATCAAGATAGATTTCTACATCTTGGAGGTAAGGGAGGGTCAACAGCCGAGATTGTGACATTTGCATTATTCGCGGAGGATAAACAAGGAAATAAAACAGAGATAGCAGTCTTTTTTGAGGATGTTCATGGTTACGAAACAGTTAAACTCTCCACTAGTTTATCTGATTTTCAACTGGCCATTCTTACAAACTATACCGAGTGGCATGAAAAAATCGCTAGTGCTTTAAAAGGTAATAATTAGAAAAGAAAGTAGAAACTATGTACTTATCCTTGTAATATCTACAATCGTAATTGAAATACTGCCTTATATCATAGGGTGGTCTAATAAAGAAGAACCTTTTGTTTAAGGGAAGTTGAGAATATGGGGATACATTAGAAAAAGCCACAAAAAAGCACCTAATTAATTAGGGTGCTTTAAAATAGACTTCAGTTATGAAGACTATGATTATACACTTCCGTCTGTAATGCTTTTTCTTTTTCTAATCGTTCCTTTCGTTCTGACTCGAGCTTTTGGATGTAATTAGATTGAAGCCCAAATCTCCTAGCTTGGAACAAAGTTTCATCAAGGTATTTTTTTGACTGATCCATCATGCGAAGGATACCTCCTTTTACTGTTACTATTTCCTCTTTTTTCCATAATAAAACCTGCATTACAATAACAATTATTTAGAAAAGAATGGGAACAAGCATAATCTTATAGTTAATGAATTTATTTACTCCCAAGGGGGAAAATATACATTAAGTTAATAATAGGATGGGAGGATTACTCTTGCAGCTGCGGATGGAAATCACCTACGTCACGAAAAAAGGGATAAAAACGAATTTTAGCTCGGATGAGATGTCTACTAAGGCGGCACTTGAACTTGCTGAAGATCTTGAGAAAACTGGCCGGGTCAAACATTTAACTCTTCTCGATGAACATGATGCAAGCTGGACATTAAAGCAGTTGAGAAAATTTCTGGAAGAAGTGAAAACAGAGCCTTATCATATTACTGTGTATTTTGATGGGGGATTTGACCGGGAAACCCGAAAAGCTGGATTAGGATGTGTGATTTACTATGAACAAAATGAAAAATCTTATCGAATCAGAAGAAATGCATCAGTAGAAGGTTTGGTTAGTAATAATGAGGCAGAGTACGCTGCACTTCATCTTGGTCTGACTGAATTGGAATTATTAGAGGTCCATCATTTGCCCGTTACCTTCATTGGGGATTCGAAGGTGGTTGTTAATCAATTGAATGATGAGTGGCCTGTCTACGAATCAGAGTTGTCAAGCTGGCTTGATCGTATTGAGAATAAGATAGAAAAGCTTGGGATTACTCCATCTTATGAAGTGGTCTCAAGAAAAATGAATCGTGAGGCAGATCATTTAGCAACACAAGCGCTTGGTGGTATAGAAATAACTAGTCATCTTGAGCAGTAAAGGCCATTAGTATGCTCTGTACATGAGCCAACTATGAGGAATTCTAATGTATTTTAATTCGTCCATAGAACATGCTGGATAATTTATGTTCTAATCCCAAACCGTGCGATAACAATTGAAGCAAATTGTTATCGCACGGTTTTAGTTGTGGTTTTTATTCACCTTTAAAACTTGCTTTAAACAGGTATATAAATTCTGAGAAAGGGAAAAGTCAGGATAGACCAATAGTATAGGAGGAAGTCATGAAGAAGCAACATTTAAAAAATCCAGTATTTCTCATCTCAGCTTCAGTTATTTCTATATTAGTTGTTATCGGAGCAATTCTCCCTGGCCGCTTTGGCGCAGTGGCACAACGCTTATTTTTATTTACAACGACGAATTTCGGCTGGTTTTACTTGATTGCGGTTTTTGCTATTATTCTATTTTTAATTGGGATATCCATCAGTAAATATGGCAGAATTCGATTGGGCGGTGAAAATGAAAAGCCGGAGTTTCCTTTCTTTACATGGATAGGTATGCTCTTTTCCACAGGATTCGGAGCCGGGTTAGTATTCTGGGGAGTAGCTGAGCCGATGTCCCATTTCTTTGAGACTCCTTTTGCATCGATGGAAGGGCAGACAGAGACAGCTGCACGTGTAGCCATGGGGTATTCCTTTTTTCACTGGGGGATCAGTCAGTGGTCGGTATTTGCTATTGTAGGCTTGGCGATTGCTTTTATGCAATTCAGGAAGAGGGAAAGTGGGTTGATCTCTAAATCCATGGAACCTATAACTGGGAATAAAAAGGTAGTGAAGACAAGTATTGATTCATTGGCAGTCATCGCCACGGTAATGGGAGTAGCTACCTCCGTCGGGTTAGGAGTCTTGCAAATCCATGGAGGATTAAGTGCGGTTTTTGATGTATCTTCAGCTATTTGGGTACAGATTGCCATCATTGCTGTGATTTTTATTGCTTATACGGCATCTGCTACGACTGGACTAAATAAAGGAATCCGCTATTTGAGTAACTTGAATCTAGCTCTATGCTTTCTATTATTAATCTTTGTGTTTTTAATGGGGCCAACCGTGTTCATTTTGAATGCATTCACCTTAGGACTTGGAGATTATATTACAAATTTTATTCAATATAGTCTACGGCTTGAACCGTACGTTGGCGGAACATGGGTACGTGATTGGACGATTTTCTACTGGGCTTGGGCAATCTCTTGGTCCCCGTTTGTTGGTGCATTTGTTGCTCGGGTTTCAAGAGGTCGGACAATCCGTGAATTTATCGCTGGAGTGATGGTCGTTCCCCCAGCCATTGCTTGCTTCTGGATTGCCACATTCGGTGGAACAGCATTGTATAAAGATTTGAATGAAAACGCAGGTATTGCTGAGGCAGTTAATAACGATATAACAGTGGCGTTATTCCAAGTATTTGATAGCCTCCCGATGTCATTTATCATGTCGGTACTCGCTATCTTGTTGATTTTTACATTTTTAATTACATCAGCAGATTCAGCTTCTTATATATTGGCAAGTATGACGACGAAGGGAAGTTTAGTTCCCCCAACATATAAGAAGATAGTTTGGGGAGTCCTGATGTCAGGTATAGCAGCAGTATTATTAATTGCTGGAGGATTGGATGCGCTTCAGACCGCTTCATTAGTTGCAGCAGTACCGTTTACGGTAATCTTGCTGATTATGCTCGCTTCGATCTTCAAGATGCTGAAGAAGGAATTGATTCCAATATCGAGAAAAGATATAAGACGTTATGAGCGCATTGAAAAGCTAGCTGAAAAAGAAAAGAGCAAAAAGAAGGATTGATAAAAAGATGGGACAGGCTGTTGTTCTGTTCCATCTTTTTGATTTTGTGTAGTTCTTTAGGTTTGCTTTGAGTGAAACCTACACTCTTAACTACCTATTAGTATATAATCATTTTTTTGAATAGAGAAACTTTTTACAAAAAATTAACTCATTTCGTTCGATTTGTTGGTACAATCGTGCTGATGTCAACAATAGAAGGGGGAAAGTTAATGGAGAGGGCAGTCTTAAGAAGAAGTCTGGGATTTATTATTACATTCTGTATTATGTTTTTCGCGATAGCGGGAACAGTCTATGGAGAAGATGATGATCTTGTTAGATTGAAAGTTTTGCATACGAATGATCTGCATGCAAAAATTGATGAATTTGGAAAAATCGCCGCTTACATTGATGCAGAGAGAGAAAGTGCAGATCACTCGCTGTATTTAGATGCGGGGGATATTTTCAGTGGAAACCCCGTTGTCGACCTGCAATATGGTTCACCGATAATTGAACTATTAAACAATATGGAAGTAGATGCAATGACAATTGGAAATCATGAGTTTGATTATGGACAAGCAGAAACAGTTAAAAGAATGGAACAATCGAATTTTCCTTGGTTGAGCGCTAATACATATGTCACCGGTGATACGACGGTTCCATTTCCAAAGCCGAAACCGTACGAAATCTTTGAAGTGAACGGAGTGACGGTTGGTGTATTTGCATTAACTCAAGCACCACCAGCTACGGGGCCTGCTAATATTGTAGGCATAGAATTTGGCGACCCTATTGAAGTTGCGAAGGAATATGAGCGTTTGGCGGACGAAACAGATATCCTGATTGCCTTAACGCACATCGGTTATCCAGAAGATAGAGAATTGGCTGAGGAAGTCGATTTTTTTGATGTGATTATTGGGGCACATACTCATACTACATTGACGGAGCCGGCTATCGTAAACGGAACACCGATTGTACAGACAGGATCCAATGCTCAGAATATAGGGAACGTAACTGTTACTTATGATTCCGAAGCAGATGAAGTTATCGGTGTAGATGGTTTCCTCCAACCGGTAGAAGATTTAACGGAAATAGATTCCGAGATTCAAGGATTAGTTGATAAATATAATGGAGAAATGGATGAGATACTATCCGAAGAGATTGGGGAAACATCGACAGGACTGGATAGAAACAATTTTCATGAGACGGATAGTTCTATAGGAAATTTTTGGACCGATGCGATGCGCCATCATACAGGGGCGGATATCGCATTCACTAATACTGGGGGAATCCGTGCTGACATTGCACCTGGTACACTGACGGTCCGCGATATCTACACAGTTGAGCCGTTTGAAAATGAAATCATGACGATGGAGATAACGGGTGCAGCACTGAAGGATGTCATTCATTATTCTTATACACGAGATGGTCGTAATCAAATCGATTTGCAAACGTCAGGACTCCACTATACCATCATTACCGATCGTAATGGACAATATCTGGATGCGCGTTTAGAGAAGGATGGGAAGCCGGTCAAGGATGACGAAACGTTCGTGCTTGCAGTCAGTGATTTTCTCGCAAGCGGCGGCAGCGGGTATAACTTTGTCGGTGAAGTAGTTGAACCGTTAACAGGCAAAATGACAGAAGCAATGATCAATTATGCAAAGTATCTAACAGAACAAGGAGAAAAAGTCGATTTTTATAATGAAGGAAGAATAGCTATTGAGGTAGATGATGGTGCACCAGTTGAGGGAGAAGTAATTGGTTCGACCAATAATGGTTTGTCTTCCAAAAATAAAGAGCAAGGCGATACAGGATTAGGAAATCTGTATACGGATGCTGTACGAGCTTGGACAGATGCTGACTTTGCAATTCTTAATGGGTCCTCAGTAACAGGTTCAATCCCTGCAGGTGATATTTTAGATAAACAAATTGAGGCTTTAGATCGTCATGGTAATGAGATTGTAGCAGTAAAAACGACGGGTAAAAAATTAAAAGAAATGATTCTAACCCAATCACAGTATGCTAACCAGGTAGACATCCAAGTTTCCGGTTTCCATTATTCATTGATTGAGGAAAATGGAAAGTTCATTGATGTGTACTTAACATTACCAGACGGTTCACCTCTAGATTTAAATGCTGAATATGTTGTTGCGTATAATGACTACATGCACGGTGCTCCATTTTATAACATTGGAACAGAAACTGTTGGCTCTAATTTTGGTCCAGTTTGGAAGTCAGTCGTGGATTTTGTGAAAAAACATGATGGTCCAATCGATTATGAAGAAGGTTCAAGGATTAAAATCTCCGAACCGTCTGATCAAGTAGTCCAAGCTGAAATCAAAGTTAAAGATGGATTGGTGACCGTTGCAGATGCATCAATTGCCAGACTTGCAGACAAAGGAACATTAATTATTGAATTACCGTCAGATATAGCAAAAATCACTGTTCACTTTACTGAAGAGCAATTGCGTGAACTCGTTGAAAAGCAAGCGACAATTGTTATTATGCGAAAAGGTGAAGTATCATTAGTCATCCCAGCCATTGAATTTGCAAAGAACAATGAATTATCCGTTGGGTTAGAACGATTAAATATGGAAAATCCAATTAGTGCGGTGTATGATTTCACGATTAAAGATGGTGAAAAGGAAATTACTGAATTTAATCATGCCATCGAGATGATCTTCGTCTTAAATGAAGAGGAAGTAACCAATAAAGAAGCTCTAAGAGTAGCACATTTAAATGAAGATGATGAGTGGGAAGCATTGGAGACATTCTACGAAGAAGGTATGGCTGTGGCATTTACGGATCACTTCAGCACCTTCGCAGTTATTGAAGTAGAAAAGAAAACCGATGAGGAAGGTAAAAACCCGCCAGGAAACTCTAAGGATGACGAAAATGTCGCTGCTAGTTCAACAAATAAAGGCGGAAAATCCGGAGACAACAATTCAAAAGCAAATACCACCGGCAAACAATTGCCCAAAACGGCAACAGATATATTTAATTGGATATTGATTGGTGTATTGCTCATTGCAGCAAGTTGCACATTATACTTTATTCAACGAAAGAAAGCCTCAAAGGCATAAGAAAAATCGGGTTGAACAAGAGAGTGAACTCTTGAACGACCCGATTATCTTTTTTCTTTTCTCTCAACTAAATATAAGATGCCTAACACGCTTGATACGGCTAGAATCAGATTTTCTCCAAATCTAGTAAGCTAATCATGTATGAAAAGAAAATCATCCACACGACAACATTTCCATACTTCATAACTTATCCCATTGGAAAGAAAACTAATTGTAATAGAAACAACACAGCAAATAGGTAAATCAGCCAATGTACATCTTTGCCTTTTCCGTGTGCTAATTTCATCAACGGATAAGTAATGAAGCCGACTGCAATTCCAGTTGCAATACTGGATGTAAATGGCATGGCAAGCATCGTAATGAACGTAGGGAAAGCTTCATCAAATGATTTCCAGTCAATTCTTGCTAAGCCTTGCATCATGAATGACCCCACAATAATCAGTACAGGTGATGTAATAGCGGGAACACTTGCTACAACGCTGATAATTGGAGTAAAGAATATGGATATAGCAAACAGTATAGCCACCACTACGGCGGTGAAACCTGTTCGGCCACCTGCTGCAACGCCTGAAGTGGATTCTATATAAGCAGTGGAAGGACTTGTTCCGAACATGGAACCAACCGTTGTGGCAGTCGCGTCTGCTAGCAGAGCCTGCTTCGAACGGGGCAGGTGTCCATTTTTCATAAATCCACCTTGCTCAGCAACACCAATCATTGTACCAGTTGTATCGAATAACGTGACAAGTAAAAATGCAATGACGACAGTGTAAAGCCCATGTGTGAATACTCCAGTAATATCCAAATCAAAGAATACAGGTGCCGGCGGGGTGGAGATGATTCCATCGAACTGGATCATCCCTGTAAAATAGGCGATAATTCCAGTGGCAATCATACCTAAGAACAATGCGCCTTTTATATGTAATACGTATAAAATCAAAGTCAAAAATAAACCGAAAATCGTCAGCATTACCATTGGATCAGTCAAATCACCCATTCCGGTAATGTTGACTTCATTAGGGACAACGAGGCCGGCGTTTTTCAATCCGACGAATGCGATGAATAATCCAATCCCCGCCGTAATTCCAAATTTCAAACTGTCAGGAATCTCATTGATTAAAGTTTCGCGAAGATTTGTCAGACTAAGAAGTAAAAATAGTATCCCAGCAATAAAAACAGTTCCAAACACAACCTGATAGGATAAATCTTGGGTTGCAACAACGGAAGCGAAATAGGCATTTAATCCCATGCCAGGTGCAATGGCAATTGGATACTTTGCGAATAATCCCATCAGTAATGATCCTACTATTGCGGCAATTACGGTAGCCATAAACACTTGGTCGAATGGTACACCAGCACCATGTAAAATTGCTGGGTTCACTACAACGATATATGCCATCGTAAGGAATGTTGTCATTCCAGCAGTGAACTCGGTTTGGATGGTAGTGTTATTTTCTTTAAACTTGAAGAATTTCTCTAACATAAACACCATTCTTTCTAAATTTATTATGAAGAATTCCGATCCGCATGATGGTCATGCTATTTTCTTATTGAATCGATATCCATTCATCAACCTTACATATAATATCGGTTATTTACCATATAATCAACTGTCAAATTACAGAGATGGATTAACTCCTCTTCAAATTGGGAAAAGTACATCAGAGTGCTATATTTTTCACGTGTAAATTAGGAGGAGATTTATAAATGAATATGGAACAAAACAACGGTAAAATCACACCACCAGCTCAGCAACAGGATGAGCAGCCGGGAATTGAAGAAAAGATGCATCCCGAACCGGAGTATTTGAACCCTGATTATCAAGGAAGCAATAAGCTGCAAGGCAAAGTCGCGATTGTCACGGGAGGAGATAGTGGTATCGGAAGAGCAGTGAGTGTATACTTTGCTAAAGAAGGTGCAGATGTAGCAATCATTTATTTGAATGAACACAATGATGCTGAAGATACGAAGCGGCTTGTGGAACAAGCGGGACAAAAATGTCTCCTTGTTAGTGGAGATATTGGCAGCCAGTCCTTCTGTGAGTCTGCGGTGACTCAAGTGTTAGAGGCTTTCAATAAAATTGATATTCTAGTTAATAATGCTGCAGAACAACATCCTCAAGATAATTTTATGGACATTACAAGCGAACAATTAGAAAAAACGTTCCGCACGAATGTGTTTAGCATGTTTTATATGACGAAGGCGGTGCTTCCGAATCTGAAAGAGGGGAGTTCCATTATTAATACGTCCTCGATAACAGCCTATAAAGGGAATGTCACGTTGATTGATTATTCCGCTACAAAAGGTGCGATCACTTCTTTCACCAGATCACTGTCAGGTTCATTAGTAGATAAGGGAATTCGAGTAAATTCGGTGGCACCAGGACCAATCTGGACTCCATTGATTCCTGCAACTTTCGATAAAAATAAAGTAGGAGAGTTTGGAGGGACTACACCGATGAAACGTCCCGGACAACCGAAAGAATTAGCACCTGCCTACGTTTACTTGGCAAGTGACGATTCCAGTTATGTAACTGGACAAACTATTCATATTAATGGTGGAACGATTGTTAATGGGTAAGTAAATATAAACGGGTCAGAGTCTGATTTTACATACAGGCTCTGACCCATTTTATATTAATAATAGTCACTAAATACATCAAGTTGCTCTAGATTTGTAATATCATGCGAGAGAAGAGGGACATGAATCAATTTTTGTTTACGGAATGTGTCGTTGATTTGTTTTAAATATTGTTCCTCATGTATCTTTCGTTGTTTCAAGAATTCTCCGTCCGCCTCTTCGGGTAATATTTTATTTACAATGATTGTTTTAACATGTAATTCGTATTTATGAAGTAAATCAATTGCTTTTTTAGTTTCTAATATCGGAAGTCTCTCAGGATTCAGCACGAAAATAAATCCTGTCTTATCTTCGTTTAAGAGAATTTCACGTGCCTTGGCAAAACGGTTTTTCCTCTCAAGTAACACTTCATAAATTGGATCTTCGATTGGCTCACCATCATTCAGTAGTTGTACATAGTTTTCATTAGTTTTCTTGCGTTTACGCAACATACCTTCAATCCATACTCCCATTAACTCGGGCAATGTTAATAGCCTAATGGTATGGCCAGTGGGGGCTGTATCAAAAACGAGATGATCATAATCTTCCCCTTCTTCAAGGATAATAGAGATGAGCTTGTCAAATAATGCCGCTTCATCCGCTCCAGGAGATGCTTTTGCGGTATCTAATTGGCGGTAAACTTCATCCCTCATCCCTGGATTAACAATTCCTTTAATATTATCTTTTACCGAGTTTATGTATTTCGTTGTTTCAAGTGCAGCATCAATTTCCAAACCATACAGATTTGTATTCAATTTCTTTGGCTCGCCACCAATTTTTTTAGAAAAAATATCTCCCAAATTATGTGCTGGATCGGTGGATATGAGTAATGTTTTTTTACCGGATTTAGCAAGTTTCCAAGCGATGGCGGCAGCTGAAGTAGATTTGCCAACTCCTCCCTTACCTCCGATAAATAACGTTTTCTTAGTCTGTTCTATCATATGGATTCTCCTTTTTATCTTTTAGCAACAACGGATTCCAGAAAGGGGGGACTTCTCCATACCCATTCGAAGATGCCAGTCATGGAACCGTTCAATCATGTAAGGATATAGCTCTAATGTGTAATAATAAACCGGGTTAGGAATGCCGATCATCTCAGAGTAGAGCATCAAGAGAAACAAATCATCTTCTTCCCGTAATTCTCTCGCAATCTCTGTACGATGTGGCATGCTGAGGATTTCTTCGTATAACTTAACTAGTTGTTTTACCCGCTCTAGCATGAGAACACCTTCTTTTTCTAGATATGTATAGAAAGGGATCATGTACATGATCCCTTTTGATTTATTATCCTATTTTTTCGTCGTCGATTTTTCCTAAGTCGTCAAATTTTCCTCTGAATACTTGTATTGCAGTTAAGCAAATCCATGCAGTAAACACGAATATGATAGAACCTAGTACGAAAAGCAGTGTACTTGCTTGTTCTCCAAACCAGATCCATTGGAAAAATACTTGCTGGAACATCGCATATAATGTCATAAACATGACGAATATCATTGGCACCAGGGTAACGACATAGTTTACACCTCTTCGTTTCAGCCAAATGGAGATGAGAAGTAAACTGATTCCAGCTAATAACTGGTTCGATGTACCAAATAATGGCCAGATCAAGTATCCTCCAGAACCGAATCCGTTTGGTCCTTCAGGCAGGATTGCCAGTGCAGCACTTGATAGGACTGCAACTGATGTAGCGACGTGCTTCTTAGTAAGTGGTTGAACATTGTATTCTGTTCCAATTTCAGCAATAATGTAGCGCATGAGTCGTACAGCAGTATCTAATGTTGTAGCAGCAAAACTAACAACAATTATGGAGACGATTGTAACAGATACATGTGCTGGAATACCTAATCCACCAGCTAGGATAGATGCCCCTTCTACAAAATTCCCGAGTCCACCGGCATTTGCAGCAGTGAAGCTAGAATAGGCTTGCGTAAAGGCATCTGTACTGCTGAATAGCGTTGCAACTGCAAGAATAGAAATTAATGCCAAAACTCCTTCACCAACAGCACCTAAATATCCAACAAATCGGGCATCTGTTTCTTTATTCAGCTGTTTGGCGGAAGTACCAGATGAAACAAGACCATGGAAACCTGATATGGCTCCACAAGCAATCGTGATAAATAAAAGTGGCAACCATGACGTATCCGGATTAGGATTTGTAGCCGGTGCTGTAATAGTCGGATTTGTAAATAATAGACCTAAATATAGAATTCCTAGTCCTACTACTAGTTGGTGTGAGTTGATGAAATCCCTTGGTTGTAGAAGCATCCAAACTGGTAATGTTGATGCAATGTAAACATAAATCATTAAGATTGCAATCCAAATCATAAATGCTGTTCCAACCGTGCCTAAACCAAAGAGACCAGCTGCATCTTCGCCACCCATATATTTGACGAGATCAATTTGTAAGAATTCATATTGCGCAGCAAATATTGCCGCTGCATACATGACAGCAAGAGCAATTAAAGACGGGACAAGCATTTTCGCTTTCCGTTTATAAACTGCAAATCCTATCCATACCGCAAGAGGGATTTGAATAAATACTGGTAACACACTTGCAGGATAGGATACGAAAAGATTAGCGATAACCCAAGCAAAAACTGCATTAACCATTAATACCAATGTTAGGATGATAAATAAAAACAATAATTTCCCGCGTCTACCAATTAATTTTTCAGCTATGGTACCAATAGATTGCCCTTTATTACGCACGGAAATCGCCAACGTACCAAAATCATGTACACCAGCTGCAAAGACGGTGCCGAGGATTACCCATAAAAATGCAGGCAACCAACCCCAATACAATGCTATTGCAGGACCCAAAATTGGTGCTGCACCTGCCACAGACGTAAAGTGATGACCCCATAGAACAAACTTGTTTGTAGGGACAAAATCCACGCCGTCATTATATCTGTGTGCCGGCGTTTTATAATTGGGATCTAATTTGAAAATCTTTTCAGCAACAAATTTCGAATAATAACGATAACCTAAAGCTAATACAATCATTCCAATTATTGCTACTAATATTGCATTCAAAGCATGTCCTCCTTTATAAAAAATTATTTATCAACTATTATATATTTATTTAAATAAATGTAAATAATAAAGTTAATTTTTAAATAAAATATTTTCTGTTAATTGCAATATAAACGGATATCGAGTCAAATGTTGACTTTTCTTTCAGAATATATATATTATTTAAATAAGTGAATATGACCTACCGAGAATAAACAGGACGGATTTATGTGAAAGCGTTTACCTAATTTCGAAGGAGGAAATTCATGGTGCATAGTGATGTTGGTGGTATTCAAGACATTGTAAAAGCAAGTAAACTTGTTTATCCAAGTAAAGGAGAACAGAAGAAGACTAATCTTGGGGATAGTGAAGCTTTTCAAGCATTGTTGAAGAAATCACAAGAGGATCCAGAGACATTTTGGGCAGAGGTTGCTAATGAGTTACACTGGTTTGAACCTTGGGAAGAAACAATGAGCGGTGAGCTGCCTGACTTTGAGTTTTTTAGAGGCGGCGTCAGTAATCCTTGTTATAACTTGATCGATCGTCATATTGAAAATGGTGCAGGTAACCGAACCGCACTTATCTGGGAAGGTGAGGACGGTACTTCGAGCTTCTATACGTATAACATGCTTTTAGCTGAAGTTAATCGTTTTGCTAATGTATTGAAGTCGTTTGGTGTACAAAAAGGTGATCCTGTTGCAATATATTTGCCGAATCTCGCTGAATCTTTTATTGCCATCCTTGCCTGCTTCCGACTTGGGGCAGTGTATAGCACGATTTTCTCCGGTTTTTCTGAACAATCTTTACGTGATCGACTCCAAGCATTTGAACCAAAAGTCGTCGTAACTGCAGATGCGGGCTTACGACGTGGTAAAGTAATACCTCTGAAAGAAAAAGTAGATATCGTTATTCAAGATATTCCAACTGTAGAAGGTGTCATTGTCGTTGATCGATTAGGGACAAGTCCTGTCATGGAAATTGGTAGAGACGTTTGGTGGCATGAGGAGCGGAAAAGTGTTTCGATTCATTGTGAGCCGACTCCCATTGAGGCAAATGAACCTGGAATAGTTTTTTATACGAGCGGGACAACTGGTAAACCAAAGGGTGTCGTTCATTCAGGAATTGCTTTCGTCGTACAAAATTATATTTATGGAAAATATCATATGAACCATCAGCCGGATGATGTGTTCTGGTGTACAGCAGACGTCGGCTGGCTGACGATGCATATATGGGGTGTGGCAGGTTCTTTGGCAAATGGTGTGACTACAGTCGTCTATGAAGGTGCACCGAATTATCCGGAGCAAGACCGTTTTTATCAAATTATTGAAAAATACCGGGTGAACAAGCTGTTTACCGCACCAACTGCATTACGGATGCTTAAGAGTCTAGGGGAGAAAGCACTCGAATCTTATGATTTATCTTGCCTTGATGTCATATCACTTGTTGGCGAGCCATTTGACCCGGAAACCTGGCATTGGACGAGAGATGTATTAGGTCGAGGTAAAATCAATGTTAATAATACATGGGGACAAACCGAAACAGCTGGAACACCACTTGCTGGAGCAGCATGGCTTACGCCGATGAAACCAGGCTCTGCAGGGGTGGCCTTTTTAGGAATTGATGCTGCGGTAGTCGATGCTGCAGGGGAGCCAGTTCCTCCAGGGACATTAGGCAACCTTGTCATCCGCAAGCCTTTCCCAATGTTATGCCGTACGTTATGGAAAGAACCGCAACGCTACTATGAACAATATTTCAGCCAAGTAGAAGGGAACTATTATGCAAGTGACATTGCTCTAGTAGATGAAGATGGCTACTTCTGGGTCGTTGGCCGTTCCGATGACGCATTCAATGTTTCTGGACATAGACTAAGTACAATGGAAATGGAAAGTGCTGTCCTCGAAGTGCCCGGAGTGTCAGAAGCGGCGGTCATTGGAGCACCCGATAAGATTAAAGGTGAAGTTCCAGTTATTTTTGTGACTGTAGCAGAGGGATATGATGGGGATGAGGGATTGCGACAGAAAGTGGAAGAGAGTATCGTGAATAGTATTGGTCAAATCGCCCGTCCTCGGGAAATCTTTATAGTTGAGGCCATGCCAAAAACGGTCAGCGGAAAAATTATGCGCAGGCTATTAAAAGAATTACAAGTAACTGGTGAAGTTGCCGGTGATGTGACTGGCCTTGAAGATCCTGCTGCTATTGATCGTATTAAAGAAGTGGTTACTGTTAAAAAAGTCTAATTACTAATTATATGCTATAAAAGCTAGAACTGTCAGGAAGCTGGCAGTTCTAGCTTTTTATGATGAGCTTTAAATTCAAGAAGTCTTCATACCTTTTTTTATCTTAAGCAGATTCTTGTAATTGCTGTTTGGTCTCTTTCTGTCTAAACATAAGTTGCAGTACTAAAATGATTTCGATTAAAACAAGTGCTATTATTACCCAAAAACCAACGTTTATAACGACCTCCTGAATTGAGGATATAATTGGTCTTTGCACAGGGAGAAACCCAGTGAATGTATAAAACATGGAAAATGTAAAGATTCTGCTCCATTGGCTGACGTTGTACACAAAGACTGCCCTTTTCCATCCCGATTCCTTCACTAATCTGATCAACCGATAAATCTCAATACCCTCCACTATTAGAAAGATAGTTACGGTCAACCCCCAGAGAACGAATAAACTTTGTTCATTAAAAGCACCACTCACGATACTAGCAACACCAGAAATTGATAACGCGCCATGAAGAATACAATTCGTATTATTCCAATCTGTTTCGACACTCCACGAATGTTCCGTATATCTTTTCACAATCAGGAAAGTACCTAGGATGTAAAAACAAAAACCCACTGTTAGTAAACTATATGTTAGTTGTTTCGGTACATTTGTATAAACGTTGTGGAAGAGGACAATCAGCGATTGCGTACTTACGGTTGTTAAAAGAAGAATTCCATGCACTTGTACGATACGTAACCGGAAGATAGTCATTATCGCCTTAACACTTATCAAACAATAAAAAATCCACAGTGCAGCATTGAACCAGCTAAGCCCTCTGTAATTAGAATCTTTGCAAAGTTAGTATGAAAAAATCCGTCACCAAAGAACAAATTCATTACCCCTTGGAGAACAATTCCAAAAGCCATAATGGAAGCCATTGTAGACGTATGGATGTATATTTGATGTTTCAATATATACGAAATTAAACCGATATATAATAGAATAAATAGTAATATTATCAATTCAATCACCATTATCCACTATAACATATCTTAGAGTGGGCCAGACAGCTCTTCGCAAACTATTTTTGTTGTAAAATTAAATGAAACTTGATTTGGATATATCCGTATAATAGTTACTCATCATTTCTAAGGGAGTTTTTGCATGTCAAATAACATGAATGATCCGACATCACCACGAGAGGATGACGATATTCCTTTCCGTGAAATGAACCGTAAACAAAAAATAACGACGGTAATTATCATTACAGCCCTACTTACCATGGCAGCGGGTATTTTATTTGGAATATATTTCTTTGGAATGGCTGGTTTATTTAATATTTTTGGTGTACAGTATGATTCGCTGCTTTCACTTGCGATATTCGTAATCAGTGTCTTTTTTCTTGGAATCATTGCTGATTTCTGCTTTTTAGTGATTTATGTCATTCTCATTCCGAAAATCAATAACAATTCAACCCTGCTAATCTTAAGCATCTTGGTTGAAACATTTAAAAACTGGCTTGTACTGTTTACAGTAGATGAATTTATGGGAAGTATATCATTAGCTTTACATACCGAATGGATATTAGCTTTCATCCTAGCATTGATTGAAATCGCGTTTAATGATGAGAAGCTGGATAATTGGAAAAGAAAGGACGTGGCATAGTGCTATTACACAAGCACGCTCCACGTCCTTTCTTTTTATGACCTTATGATTTACTTTACCAAAGCTAGTTTTTGTTATTTCATCAACTGTTGTGCACCATGTTCAGTAAATTTTTCATGTTTTGTTTTACACGAGCTTTTTCAAATTCTCCAAAGGGGCACCCATATTGTTTTACTCGTTCCACAACCGTGTCGATGGTGAAAATCGTCGGGTCCAAATCGCTATCGACCTCCTCCCAAAACAGGGGGGTGGCAACAGTGCCTTCCATGGTCTTTCGAGGAGAGTAGGGGGCAATAATCGTTTTATCTTTCCCGTGCTGCACATAATCGATATACAGCCTGCCGTTCCGTTTATTTTTCATCCGTTCCGTCGTAAATTTATCTGGATAACTTTTTTCTATTGTAAATGCAATAGCTTGAGTAAAAATTGCCGTTTCCTCATAGGTCATACTTCCTTCACGGATTGGGATGTGAATTTGCAATCCTTTATTCCCCGATGTCTTCACGAAAGACTGTAATGAAAGTTCATCCAACAGTACCTTTACTAACTGAGCAGCTTGAACGGAGAGTTGAAAATGTTCGCGGTCTGGGGGGTCCAGGTCAAATACAATTTCAAGTGGCATCACACTCCCACTTCGTTGAAACGGGACATGGTATTCCACTGCACCGTGATTGGCAAACCATACAAGCGATTCCAAATTATCGCAACTGCAGAAGGTTTCACCTTGTTGGGGTACAGCTGTCACAAAATCTGGTGCGTAACTCGGCAGATGTTTTTGAAAAAACTGTTCGGCTTCAACACCGTCAGGCGCACGAATGACTGTGAGTAAACGATCTCTTATAAATGGCAGCATATAAGGTGAAATTTCGCGGATGTAAGTAAGCAGGTTTCCTTTACTAAACCCTGGCTGATTCCATAAAAGTTTATCTGTATTTGTCAGTTCAACCTCTTCAGGCAGCATCGCCAGATCAAGCTTTAACTTTTCAATTGTACATTCTTCCATTTTCATTGTAGGTAACACTGCAGCAAATTCAGGTTCCCGTAATTCTTGATCGTATAAATCGAGCGTGTGGATCGCTGCGCAAATGGCAGGGGGAACGGTAAACTTATTACCGTTTCTTTCACCGTTTTTCGTGAAGAAATCCCTTAACGTCTGAAAAGTTTCAGCATCCAGTCCGTGCTTACACTTACCAATTGGACGTAATTCCTGACCATTCGTTACAGCCACATCAAAATATCCATTCTCGATATCAAAAGAAGATAATATACCATGAATTAAACGCCAATTTTTTATTTTAAACCAATCCTGATGTTTTTTCCCGTTCAAATAGATACTATTTTTCCTCTTGGCGACAAAACCCTCACCTTTAAAATCGAAAACAATCTTTTTAATGTCCTGTAAGTCTTGAAATACTTCAATAAGCTGTAATCTCTCGCCCTGAACTTTTTTAAACACATCCTCCAATATTTTATTTCGTGTAGAAAGTCTTTGTTTATCATAGATTTTACCTTTTACTTCAAGTATATCAAAAGCAATAAAGCTGGCAGGACGTACTTGTGCTGCTTTTTCTATCTTGGTAAGATTACGCATCCTTCCTCGCTTTTGCAGTTCTGAAAAGTTCGCTTGGTATTTGTTGTTTAATACTACTAGTTCCCCATCGAGGACGAGTGGCAGGAATCCTTTTATTGCCGGTAATAAGTGCACGCAGCTTCGGACAACTTCTGGAAACTTGTCTGTCAGATCATGATTATTCCTGCTTTTTAATGTAACTTTGCCATCAGCTGATATCGATAGCAATGCCCGGAAACCATCATATTTTATTTCGTAAAGCCATTCTTCGCCAACTGGTACGTCGTCCCGGTAGATTGGTTTCATAATTTGCATTGCTGAACACCCCACATAAACTTCATTAATAGTTTTACTTTTACCAAAAAAAGATAGACCATGCTTCCATGGTCTATCTTTCCTTATAATTCAATTTGAACTCCAATATCTTTTACTTTTAATTTACGATAAACGCCGGCAGCGGCAACAAGATCGAAGTATGCTGCTCCAACCGACTTGAAAAACGAAATTTCTTCGTCGGTGTTACGGAGTAGATGATTTCCTCCTGCAAAATCACTTAATTCACCATGTACATCTGTAAACTTCCACTTGGAATGTATATCTGCATGGATGAGTTCACCCGCTTCTTCTTTGACACCTTCCAGGTCATCGACAATGATTTTACTTGCCCGGTCAATGGTTGTTTGATCGACTTCCCGCATCGTCGGCAAGAAGGAACCGACACCGTTGATATGTGTTCCGGGCTTTAATAAATTGCCGTCAAATACCGGGTCCAACGAACGTGTGGCACAATTAATGATATCGGCTTGTTCTACTGCTTCATTACTGCTGTTAACGACTTCTATCTCAGCTTGAATACCAAAATCAATGAGCTTCTCGCGAAAATATTCAGCTTTTTCTCTTGTCCGATTATATAATTTAATTTGTTCAATATCTCTGACAGCGGTGACCCCAAGTACTTGCTCAAAGGCCATTCCTCCAGTACCGATGACTCCAAGTACTTTAGAATTTACTCTTGCAAAACGTTTGGTAGCAATTGCACTTAAAGCTCCAGTTCGAAGTCTCGTTAAGTAGGATGCATCCATCATGCAAATATGCTCACCTGTTTTACCATCGGTTAACATTAGTACTCCTTGTGTAGTCGCTTTACCGATACTTGGGTTTTGCGGAAATATCGATACTACTTTGACAGCAGCAATTTCATTTTCGACATCAGCACTTGGCATGTATAACGCTGATCCTTCCACGTCGGGGAAAGAAAGTACGGTGCGATGTGGATTTGAGATATTTCCGACCTTTTTAGCTGTAAGACCTAGTGAAATATCCTCAATGGCATCCTTCATAGTATAATGATTTTTAATGTCTTTTTCGGTTAATATAAGCATGTAATCCCCCTTGAAATGTTGTTATGCTCGCTTTGTTTGGACGAGAGGATCATCTGCATCCAGTTCTTTCGCTACTTTATCCTTTACAGCGATTACGGCAATTAAAGAGATGATGGCAGTGAAAATAATATAGAGAGCAACAGGTACATAAGAATTGTTGAAACGGATAAGCAGTGCTGTGGCAACAAGTGGAGCTGTACCACCAGCCAATGCAGCTCCAATCTGGTAGCCTAATGAAATCCCAGTATACCGCACTTTAGCGCTGAAAATTTCAGAGAACATTGTTCCAAGTACGGCAGTAATAGGAGCCCAGATTACACCTAATCCAATTACCGTTGCAATGAATAACAAAGCAACAGACCCTTGATGGAGAAGCCAGAAATACGGGAATGCGTACACAGCCATGAAAATCGTTCCTGTCACATACAATGGCTTTCTTCCGATTTTATCCGAAAACGCTCCCATAATCGGCATCATAATCGTTGTAACAATGGTAGCAATTGTAACGACAAGAAGGGCATTTCTTTCTGAGAAATTTAAATTTTGGGTCGCATAGGAAACGATGAATGTACCGAAAATATAAAAAGGTGCTGTTTCAACAACTTTTGCTCCAATGGCAATTAGAACTTCTCTCCAATGATATCGAAATGTATCCGCAATTGGTAACTTCGGAACTTCTCCTTTTTCTTTAATTTTCTTGAATGACGGCGTTTCATCAATGCCTTTACGAATCCAAAGGCCAAATACTACAAGCAAAGCACTAAGAATAAAAGGAACCCGCCATCCCCATGACAGAAAAGCGTCATCAGGGAGAAGTGTCATTACTGACAGAGCAAGGGTGCCCATCAGCATCCCCAAAGTCACGCCCATCTGGGGGATACTTCCGAATAGTCCGCGTTTTTCTTTTGGTGCATATTCTACAGCTAGGAGCAAAGCACCACCCCATTCACCTCCAAGACCGAGACCTTGTATCAGGCGTAACAGGATGAGTAACACTGGCGCCCAAATCCCAATTGCCTGATAGGTAGGGAGGACCCCCATCAGAAAAGTCGCAAGCCCCATTAAGCTAAGTGTAAGTACTAATGTTCTTTTTCTTCCGATTCGGTCTCCAATATGACTAAATATGATTCCTCCGAATGGACGGATCAAAAATGCAAGGGCAAAGGCAGCAAAAGCATAGAGTGTTCCAAATGCCGGATCTTCTGTTACAAAAAATAATTGGTTGAAGACGAGGGCCGCAACAGTACCATATAGAAAGTAATCAAACCATTCAATTGTACTACCGACTAAACTGGCGACAAGCACTCTTCTTAACTTTTTGTCATTCATTTAATCACCCCTCTGAAGTTGTAATGAAAAAATGTAAGCCCTTAAAATTTATATCGATTATAGAAAGAACCTTAACCTAAGTCAACTATCTATTCTTTATATTAAATGAATAAATAGTTTTCTGATATTAGATAAAGTATGGTATCCAGTACTTAAAAAGAAGTTTACTTTCGGCTTTTTTATTTTCCAAAGTGTACTTGAATAAAATAGTTCTTGTCACAGCAAACTACTGTAAAAGGAGGGATTATCGTGCACACGATGTGGAAAGGCACAATCAGCTTTGGACTAGTAAGTATCCCTGTGAAAATGCATGCAGCAACAGAAAACAAAGATGTGAAACTCAGGCAACTGCACAAGGAGTGTCAGTCTCCTGTCAAATACGAGAAAGTTTGTCCAGTATGTGAGGTTGAGATTAAGAATGAAGATATTGTAAAAGCGTACGAATATGCGAAGAATAAATTCGTTGTGTTGGATGAGGAAGAGTTGGAAAACCTGCGTAAAGAGCAGGAGGATAAAGCCGTTGAAATCCTTGACTTTGTCAAACTGGAAGACATCGACCCCATTTACTTTGAAAAAAGTTATTATTTATCTCCAAACGAAGGCGGCGGTAAAGCTTATGGTTTACTACGTCAAGCACTGGAAGATACGGGTAAAATCGGTGTTGCAAAAATTATTATCCGGCAAAAGGAGCAACTTGCTGTAATTCGGGTATATAAAAATACACTCGTTGTAGAAACGATTCATTATCCGGATGAAGTGAGGAATGTTGCGGATGTTCCAAACGTCCCGGAACAAGTGGAAGTGGCAAAGAAAGAATTGGATGTTGCTAAAATGTTGATTAATCAGCTGACGGCAAGTTTTGAGCCAGAGAAATATCAGGATGATTATCGGACGGCATTGTTGGAGCTCATTGAAGAAAAGAAAAACAATGCTCAAACTACTACAGCGAAGGACAAACCTGCGCCGGATAATGTGACGAACTTGATGGATGCCCTGCAAGCATCATTGGAGCGGGCAAAGAAGGACAAACCAAAGCCAAAACAGGCGAAACGAAGGACGACAAAGAAAAAAGTCGCAACATAAGCTGGGTCACAGGTTGGACAGAGTCTCTGACCTGTGATCTATAATTACAGACTGGAGGCAAGAGGATGAGTTTGATTGAGAAAATTAAAAAGGGGAACACGTCATCTGGCGTGGCCGCTTCAATCAGTGGAAGTGGGACGATGTTTGCATCAGCTATGCATTCCTTGGCAGATTCAATTAACCAAGGGTTTGTATTTTTTGGAAGTGTATTAGCTGAATTACCACCATCCAAACGATTTCCTACGGGATTTGGTCGTGTAATTAATATCTTTTGTATGATTGCGGTTGTGGTTGTTACCATTATGGCTTATGAAACCATCAAGGAAGGCTGGCATTTGCTTCAACACCCAACGGAAGCAACGAACTTTTTCCTTAATCTCATTATTTTATTAATTGCATTTTTCGTTGATGGCTTTATATTAATAAAAGCTATGAAGGAAATTAAAAGTGAAACCGGAGCCACTGAGCAAGGTGGACTCTTTACGACTGCATTCAAACAAGTGAGAAAAGCAGCACCGGCAACCCGTCTTGTTTTTTACGAGGATTTGGTGGCAACATTCAGTGCGGTCCTCGCAATTGTCGGAATTGTTCTCGCTCAATTTTTCAATGTCCTGAAAGCAGATGGTATCGCATCCATTATCATTGGACTTTTAATGCTTTATGTTGCATATCGAGTCGGTTTTGATAACATGGTTGGTTTAATCGGTGTTGCGGCCCCGGCAGATGTCGAAGAAAAAATAACAAAGGTTCTATTGGATGATGAGGATGTAGTTGATATCCAACGATTGCGAATTATGCAGGAGGGTCGTCTATATCATGTGGAAGGTACGATTGAATTACGAAAAGGCCTCAGTTTAAACGAAGCAGATGATATCAAACTCCGTATAAAAAATACATTGCTTCATCGTCCAGAAATTGCCGATGTAGTATTAGGAATTATTGAAGATGACAATACGATAAATTGGAAGTAGTTTTGATGCACCACCTCTTGATTGAGGCGGTGCTTTTTTTTATCTTACACGTTCAGATTCTGAGAAAAAATTCCACTTTAATCTATTACGAACATTCAAGTTTCGAAATTTAGTCATATTTCGTTCACAGCTTATCTATTGATATAGTTATCGACTATTGATACATTATATATGATATAAAACTATAATAATTATAAATAGCGTTTAGACTAGTTATTCCGCTAGGTTTTCTTTGTGTGGAATCTCCTAAACTACTAACTACTATTTATAATTGAGAATAATAAGGAGGAAAAAGCATGAAGTTTAGATTTCCACTTGTTATGGTGCTAGCTGCACTTATTTTAATTATTATCGCGGCACCAGTTTCTGCGCAAATCGCAGATGGTACATATCAAGTGCATTATGAAATGAAAGAAAAAAGCAGTGACAATACATCGATTGCTGATGGATATTTTCAAAGTCCTGCGACACTAACTGTGGAGAACGGTGTGCAAACTATTACGCTTACGGTAACTGGGAGCAATTATATCCAGTCATTAAATGCACCATCCGGACCAGTTACAGTAGTTAGTGAAAACGAGGCAAATGAAACAAGAACGGTAAAATTCCGTGTGGACGGTGATCTTTCTCAACCCATTAATATGGGTATGCATATTATAGTTCCTGATTTATATGATCAGACGCACACTGCACGTATGGTTATTAATACATCGGGCTTGCCTGAAGCAGGTAGCAACACTAGTACGGAAGCTAATACATCAGGAGAAGCTGTTGCAAGTGGTGAAGGGGAAGTAGTGGAAAATCCTAAAACTGGAGAAAACTCATCCATCGCACTTTATGCTGCTTTATTAGTTGCATCTATCATTGGATTAGTAGCAATCCGTAAATTACGACCTGCACGTGACTAATAGAAGGAACGAGGGAGAGACAAAGATGAAAAAATGGTTTATTAGTTTATTGGCCGTATTATTGGCATTACCGATGTTTGGAAGTGCGGTGTTTGCGGAGGAAGAGAATGATAACTCTAAAGGGTTTGAGGTAAAAATTGATAGTTTTGATCTAGATGGATTTGGTAGTTTTGTAAGTTTCTTCTCTAAACCAGCTATCTTAACGGTTGAAAATGGGGAAATCTATCTTGAATTTTCACACTCCGGGATTGATCATCTGGTATCTGTTGATACTTTAAATGGAGTTGTTGTTGAAATCCTAAATGAGGACAACGAAAATGATCTTAGAACTTATAAAGTTAGAGTTGATGATAACTTAGATGGGTCATTTGAGTTTACAAGTACTTTACGCTATAGCCCAGTGCCTTATTCAGGGACAATGACTCTTGATAAGGAAGGGGTAGAAAACTTCAAAGAAGCAATAAATGGAGAACAACCAGGATCAGGCACAGATGAGAATGGTGGAGATGGAGAGACAACAGAACCAGGAACAAATGAGAATGGTGGAGATGAACAGACAACAGAACCAGGCACAGATGAGAATGGAATAGATGAAGAGAAATCGGACTCAGGAATAGACGAGAATGGAACAGAAGAAGAGACATCGAACTCAGGCACAGATGAAGAAAGCTCAGATCCAGGAACAGACGAAAATGGTACTGAAGATAAAGTGGAATCTGATCAAAAGCTCAGATTGAATGATGGTTATTACACAATTGGTGCGAGCTATCTTCATAGTGAGCAAGAACGACCATCTGCAATGGCTTCCTATTTAGGTGAATCCATATTCCTTTCAATAAATGATGGAAAAGCTGAAGTAACATTTACAAGTTATGTACGTGATAACGGTCTTGTTACTTCTATGAAAGTTAATGGCCTAGAACCAATTGAAAGTAAAATTGATGGCGATACACATTACTATACTTTTGCTATTGATGATTTATCAACTTTGCTTAATGGTTTCGTTGAATATGAGGCACATTATCTAGGAATGGTCATGAATAGTAGTGCTAATTTCCGAATTGTTTTGAATGAAGAAAGTCTACAACAAGCAGACCAATCTGATAAACCAGGTTTTGAAGTTAAAGAAGAAGTTGATAAAGAGGAAAAAACTGCAAATAACGATAAAACCGACCGGGATACAAATAAATCAGATAAAATTGAAATACCAACAGAAGCGGACAAAGTTACTACAGTAAACTTCACCTTCTACCATGAAAAAGAAAATAAGCGTTCAGCTGCTGACGGATTCTTTAAAAACCCAGCAGTAATTATTGAAAAAAATGGTGAAAAGTATCTTCAAATTACTTCAACTAATCCAGAGTTTATCAATTCTCTCATTGCAAAATTCGGTGATTTGAGATTAGAGATGAAGAAAATTAAAGAAAACGAAGATGGATCTGCAATTTACGAATTGAAATTACCTAGTAACTATAAGCTATATGATACGATTCTATTCGATATGGTAATTACTGTACCGTTTTTACCTGGGTATGATAACAAAGAATTTGAGGCCCGTTTAGTTTTTGATGAAAGCACTGTTCAAGAGTTTAAATCAGTAAATGAAGTTGATTTTGAAACGAAGATTTCTACTGTACCTTTATCTAGTGGTGGTAATAATGATTTAGATGAGAATACGCCACCTAAACCAGACTTTGGCGATTCAGCAAACGGTACTTCTGATATAGGTAAAGATCAAACCAAAAACACAGCAGGTCTAAACCCTAAAACAGGCGAAAATACAAACATCATGCTTTACGTGCTGCTGCTAATTGCATCCGCAATTCCACTAGCAATTAAAGCAAAAAGACACTTTGCATAGAAACAGGACAATCTAGTCCTGATCATGTAGTGGGCAGAGGGAAAATCCCAGACTGCCTCCAGCAAGACGGGACATTCAGAGTCTGGCATGCAAGCTTGCTCTGAATCGTCCCTCCTTGTTTTTTTCTTTTCCCCTTCAATTAGCGCTTCAGATTTTATCTCCTTTCTATTACATACATAATGACAAAAAGTAGCGCAACTTTACTAAAGAGGTGTAATAACATGAAAAATAAATTATTTGTATTATCCATCCTAATTTTATTACTTATATTAGCGGCTTGTGGCTCAGATGATAGTTCCACTGATGCAGCTGCTACAGACTCTGAATCTGAAACATCAGAAGAGGCGAGCGATATAGAAGTAACAGCACTCGAAACAGACGGGAATATCATCGCGACGACTGTAGCATTAGTAGAAATAGCGGATGCATTAGAGCTAGATCTCGTCGGTGTGCCATCCAGTTACAAGGATTTGCCGGAACGTTATCATGGACTGCCAGAAGTTGGTATGGCTATGAGTCCAGATTTGGAGATGATCCGTTCTTTGAAACCAACGGAGGTTCTTACGGTTACGACGCTTACGGATTATGTGGAAGAACCGTTTACTGAAGCTGATATCCCGGCAACGTATATGAACCTGGAAAGTGTGGAGAGCATGTACGAAGAAATCCGCTCTCTTGGAGAAAGATACGACCGAAATGAACAAGCGGAAGCATTAGTGGTAGACTTTGAAGCAAAGCTTTCTGAAATAGAAGCGGAAATTGATGATCAAGAATCTCCAAAGGTACTTATCCTTTTAGGAGTTCCGGGAAGTTATTTAGTTGCAACGGAGAATTCCTATGTCGGTGACTTAGTACGCCGTGCTGGGGGCACAAATGCGATTGACAGTGATTTAGAATATATTTCTGCCAATACAGAAACGTTGCAACAAACAGATGCAGATATTATTTTACGTATGGCCCACGGTATGCCGGAAGAAGTAGTGGCAATGTTTGACCAAGAGTTTCAAACAAATGATATTTGGAGTCATTTCAAAGCTGTACAAAATGACCGAGTCTATGACTTGGAAGAGACACGCTTTGGGACGACTGCGAATCTAGCTGCTGTTGAGGCCCTTGATGAGCTCGTTGGAATCCTTTATCCGGAATTAGCTCATTAGAATTACGAAAGAGGTTGTACAGATGACAAAAAAGTTACTTAGTTTCATAGCAGTCACTATCTTACTTCTTTTCGTAAGTCTTTATTCAATGATTACTGGAAGTATTGAAGTAGGTATGGGAGAGCTGATTGCAGGATTATTTACAGGTATAAATGAAAATGTGGAAATTATAAAAGACCTGCGTTTACCAAGGATCATCATTGCGTTATTTGCTGGTGCATGTCTTTCTGTTTCTGGTGTCCTTCTGCAAGCGGTAATGCGCAATCCACTAGCGGAGCCAGGTATTATTGGTGTGGCATCTGGTGCAGGGTTTGCTTCCATACTAATGATTACATTTTTTCCAACGCTCTTTTTCTACACACCGTTATTTTCATTCTTCGGTGGTGCGGTAGCCTTTTTACTAGTCTACATGTTTGCCTGGAAATCCGGCCTTGATCCTTTACGAATGATTTTAATCGGGGTGGCAGTCAATGCGATCTTTACAGGGCTGAGCCAATTACTCTCTTCAATGAATGCAAGCAGTATGATGTCGGGAATATCGGTTACGACCTCGACTCTTACGATGAAAACATGGAATGACGTCCAGATTATTTTGCTATATGGTTCGATTGGTCTTCTACTAAGTTTGCTCGTGTATTCCTGGTGCAACCATCTCGGGTTAAGGGATAAAACATTACGCAATCTAGGATTTCAAGTCAATCGTGCACGACTTGTCATTTCACTCATTGCTGTTTTACTTGCATCGGTTGCGACTGCGGTGGCTGGTATGTTTGCGTTCGTCGGACTTATTATTCCGCACATCGGTAGGATTCTTGTAGGTAACGACCATAAACTCCTGATTCCATTTTCTGCAATTGCTGGAGCGCTGCTTGTACTAGTGGCAGATACAATAGGAAGAACGATTCTCTCACCAATCGAAATACCTGCATCGATTATTATGGCAGTCATAGGTGGACCTTTCTTGATATTCCTACTTAGAAAGAGTGATCGCATTTATGGAAATTAAAGATATAACCTTTGCTTACCAAGACAACATAAAAAGATTGCACAACATTGCTGCAGAGATTGCGATTGGGAAAATAACAACGATACTCGGTCCAAATGGTTCTGGTAAATCCACATTGTTAGGTGTTTTGACGAATAATTTGGCACCACAACAGGGAAGTGTCATTCTTGAAGGAAAAACCATTGACAAGTATAAGCCAAAGGAACTTGCGAAAAAACTTGGTGTTGTTCACCAGCAAAATAGCGCACCACATGATATGACGGTTGAAAAACTCGTCTATTATGGCCGTTTGCCTCATAAGAAACCATTCAATCAACATGGAGAAGAGGACGATGCAAAAGTTAAATGGGCATTGGAACGGGTTGGACTTTATGAAAGGCGCCATACTCCAATGGATGCTCTCTCTGGTGGACAGCAGCAGCGGGTATGGATTGCGATGGCATTAGCGCAAGATACACCATATCTATTTTTAGATGAACCAACCTCGAACTTGGATATATTTTACCAATATGAAATTATGGAGTTAGTGAAGGAGCTCTGTGAGGAAGAGAACTTAACCATCGTCATGGTGCTTCATGATATCAACCAGGCGATTCAATATAGTCATGAGATTATCACGATGAAAGATGGAGAAATCATTGCACATGGCGTACCGGAAGAAATCATTACAGTTCAATTAATGCAGGAAGTTTATAATGTGAATGTTGTTATAAAACAAGATCCAGAACTTGGAATGTATATGGTGCCAATAGGTATATAGGAACTTGGATGGGGTGAAGTGGATGAAGAACAAAATAAAACGCGTACTATCCGTTGTGTTTACTTTAGTTTGTGTCGGTGTTTTCGTATATGCAGCACATGGTTTAATCAGTACATTTCTTGATTACCAGAACAATAAACAAACGATGAATGATCTACAAGAAACCTTCTACCAAGGGGGAGGTGTCACAGAATTTGCCGATAATGATGGTGATGAGCTGAAAGTGCGTTCTGGTTTCGATATTTTACTTGGTGAAAATGATGAACTTGTTGGTTGGATAACAATCGATGGAACGAAGATTGATTATCCAATTTTACAAGCAGAAAATAATAATGATTACTTACGACGTGACTTTTACAAGGATTATAATATCCTCGGCAGCATCTTTATGGATTTCCGGAATGATGTAACTTCTTTAGGACGTAATACGATTGTTTACGGCCATCGCACGAAGGATCAATCCATGTTTGAAGGATTAACGTATTTCGAAGATAAGGAATTTTACGAGGAACATAAAACATTTACCTTTGATACGTTATACGAAAGTTATGAAGCGGAAATTTTCGCTGTTTATAATACAACGACCGATTTCAACTATATACAAACGGATTTTACCGGCGATGAAAATTTTGAGCTGTTACTGGATGAAATTGATGAGCGCGCACTTTATGAGACTGATGTAGAAGTAAGTGCCGATGATCACATACTCACCCTATCCACTTGTGATTATCAACTGGATAAACATAAAGGTAGATTCGTAGTTCACGCGAAACTCACAAAGATGGATCCAAGTTCGTTGCATGCAGCCGAAAAATAAAGAAGAGAGACAATCAGAGCTGAACTGCACCCTATATTATAGATATTATCTATGATTTAGAGGTGCTTTTCTTTTGGTTAAGTTTAGTAAATCTACTACTATAATTCATACAGTAGATGTAATATTCTATAAACAGAGAGGGTTTCATGCTATAATATGGTTTGAAAATGAACGATTTGTACGGAGAAGAGGGCTTGGAATGATAACGATTAAGGATATAGCAGAAATGGCGAATGTTTCAAGGTCAACCGTGTCTAGAGTATTGAATAATTCAGGTTATGTTAGTGAGGATGCGAGGAAGCGTGTTGAACAAGTTATAAAAGACACAGGTTATGTCCCTAGTACGAATGCAAAGGCCTTACGAACAAAAAAGTCGAAAGTGATCGGCGTGATTCTGCCGACAATTCAAACGGAAACGCCTAGCAGAATTGTAACAGGATTGGGACGTGAACTTTCTAAACATGGTTATCAAATACTTTTGGCCAATACGGATCATCAAAAGGAAAAGGAAATGGAGTACTTACAAGTTTTGAAAATCCATCAAGTGGATGGGATTGTACTATTAGCAACTAATACCGATAAAAAACTGATAGAGGCCATAAAGAAATTAAATATTCCTGTAGTTGTGGTCGGACAGGAAGTAGAAGGTTTACTATGTGTAACTTATGATGATTATCAATCTGCAAGGGAGTTGACAAAATATTTCATTGACAAAGGCCATAGAAAAATTGCTTTTATTGGTGTAGATGAATCCGACAGGGCTGTTGGTTATGAGCGTAAACGAGGTTATCTTGATGAAATGGCTGCTAATGGATTAAGTGTGGAGCAGTCATGGGTTCAAAAGGGAGTATTTAATATTCATTCTGGCTATGAGGCTATGCAAAAAATATTGGAGACAAATAATAAACCAACAGCAACGCTTGCTGTAACGGATCGGTTGGCAATCGGTGCGATGAGTTATTTAAGGGAAGTAGGTTTCAACATTCCTACCGATATGGCTATCTCAGGAATTGGTAATTCTGAAATGTCTCAGCACTTGAATCCACCCTTAACGACGATTGATTATGAGAATGAAAAAGCAGGGGAGGAAGTTGCCAAACAACTATTGGCTTCAATGGATTCACAGCAAGTTGCGAAAAAAATTGTAATGGACTATAGACTAATAATTCGTGAAAGTGTATAATATTCCTTAACGAGAAAGCGATTACACAAAAAAATAACAACAATGTGGAATCGATTTCATATTTTTCCCCTCATGTGGAATCGATTCCCTAAAAAGGAGAGTGTAGAGAAATGGCAGAGAACAAACGGATTGCAGAAGAATTGATTGAAGCAGTCGGTGGGTCGGATAATATCGAATCGGTTACCCACTGCGCCACTCGAATGCGATTTATAATTAGAGATGAAGACAAGGTGGATAAAGAACAAGTTGAAGAGATCGACAAAGTGAAGGGTGCTTTTTTCAATTCGGGACAGTATCAAGTTATATTTGGTACAGGTACAGTAAATCGTATCTATGAGGAAATAGAAAAAATGAACTTAAAAACTGCTAGCAAATCGGAACAAACAAAAGAAGCGGCGAAGAAGGGAAGTAAATTCCAACGGGCGATACGCACGTTTGGTGATGTGTTCGTTCCAATTATTCCAGTACTCGTTGCAACAGGTTTATTTATGGGGCTGCGCGGCCTCGTGATGCAGGAACAAGTCTTAGCTATCTTTGGTTTGACGGTAGATGATATATCCAGCAATTTTTTACTTTATACAGAGATCTTAACGGATACGGCATTTATTTTTCTGCCGGCATTAATTGCTTGGTCGACATTTAGAGTGTTTGGCGGTACTCCAATTATCGGAATTGTATTAGGGTTGATGCTCGTTAGTCCGGAACTGCCCAATGCATGGGGTGTAGCTTCTGGTGCAGACCCGCTAGTGTTCTTTGGTTTTATTCCAGTTGTAGGATATCAAGGAGCAGTATTACCGGCATTTATCGCTGGGATCATTGGAGCGAAATTAGAACGGGCCATTCGTAAGCGTGTTCCAGAGACGCTGGATTTAATTTTAACTCCATTTCTTACCTTACTCTTTATGAGTATAGCTGCTCTGTTTATCATTGGACCGATTTTCCACAGTGTGGAGAGTTACATCTTGGATATCACATTATTTGTATTAGAACTTCCGTTTGGATTGGCGGGAATTCTGCTCGGGTTCTTTAACCAAATTATTGTAATTACAGGTGTACATCATATCTTTAATTTATTGGAGATTCAATTATTGGAGAGTTTAAGAAGCAATCCGTACAACGCAATTGTGACATCAGCAGTAGCGGCTCAAGGTGGAGCAGCGCTGGCAGTAGGTTTGAAAACAAAGCATAAAAAGTTAAAAGCATTAGCCATGCCATCGTCGTTTTCTGCGTTTTTAGGAATTACTGAACCAGCTATCTTTGGTGTTAACTTAAGATACGGTAAGCCATTCTTAATGGGATTGATCGGTGGAGGTGTAGGTGGATTCCTAGCATCTATCCTTAATCTTGCGGGTTCTGGGATGGCGATTACAGTTATTCCAGGAACATTATTATATTTAGATGGCCAACTTTTCCTTTACATTTTAGTGAACCTTACAGCAATCGCAGTTGCATTTGCGTTAACTTGGATGTTTGGCTACTCAGATAAAATTACGGAAAAAGAACATGTTTCATAGGAGATGGAAATGAAATCATCATCACAAGCATTAATACAACAAGCAAAAGAGAAAATCAACGAGATGAAATTATTAGTTGCGAATGATCCTTATCGACTCGATTATCATATCATGCCGCCTGTCGGATTATTGAACGATCCAAATGGATTTGTATATTTTAATGGATATTATCACTTATTCTATCAGTGGAATCCTTTCGCTACCACTCATGGGGCAAAGTTTTGGGGGCATGTATTTTCGAAGGATCTCGTTCATTGGCACCAGGCTGAAATTGCCTTGGCACCAGATCAATGGTACGACAAGAACGGATGTTATTCAGGCAGTGCTATCGTCAATAAAGAAAAATTATATTTGTTTTATACGGGGAATGTAAAAAATGAGCAAGGAGAACGAGAGTCTTATCAATGTTTGGCAATCTCAGAGGATGGTATACATTTTGAAAAGCAAGGACCAATCATTCATGTGCCAAATGGTTATACGGGACATTTTCGTGACCCGAAAGTCTTTAGGAAGGATAATACATGGTATATGGTGCTCGGCGCACAAACAATGGAAAAGAAAGGGCAAGTAGTATTATATACTTCCCCTGATTTAAGAGAGTGGAATTTTCAAGGGCCCATTGCCGGCAGTGATGTTGGCGAGCTTTACGACTTCGGATATATGTGGGAATGCCCCGATTTGTTTCAACTGAATGGAGCAGATTTGTTGCTAGTATGTCCGCAAGGCTTGTCACCTCAAGGTATGTTGTATCAAAATATTTTTCAGTCAGGATACTTTGCAGGAGAGGTTGATTGGAAGCAGCATACATTCTCTCATGGAGACTTTGTGGAAATGGACCGTGGCTTTGATTTTTATGCTGCCCAGACGACGGAAGCTCCAGATGGTAGAAGACTATTAGTTGGATGGATGGGAAACGCAGAAGAAATCGGGAGTATACAACCTACTGAAAATAATGGGTGGATTCACTGCCTTACTCTTCCTAGAGTACTGGAATGGAAAAGTGGGAGATTAATACAAAAACCTGTTAAGGAACTGGAGAAATTACGTCAAGAAGAAGTCCGACACGTGGCGGTCGTCGTGACAGAGGATGAACTGCTTCTCCCAAAAGTGCATGGTAGCGTATTTGAAGTCAAAGTAGACGTCCATGCATTTCAAGCAAAAGAGTTTTCCATTCATTTTGGAGAAAGTAGTTTTCATTATAATATAGAAAAAAAGATTGCAACGTTTACTCGATTGAAATTTTCCGGAGAAGGTAAAGAGATAAGGCAATGCACCTTGGAAGAACTGGAATCGATTCGCATCTTCAAGGACACCTCGTCTGTTGAGATTTTTCTTAATGATGGGGAAGAAGTCTTCACTTCGCGTGTTTTCCATGACTTGAATAGAGAAGAGATATACTTTCATGCAGAGGAAGGGCAAGTTAAACTCGATGTAACGAAATGGAATTTAAAGAAAGTAACAGAATATTAATGAGAGGGTGAAAGGATGTTTGGAAGATTATTTAAGAAACAAGAAGTCAAAGAAATCTCCCTTGTCACACCAATGAGTGGAGAGGTTATCTCATTAGAGGAAGTTCCAGACCCAGTATTTTCACAAAAAATGATGGGGGATGGTATAGCGGTAATACCGACGGATGGAACAGTTGTATCACCTGTGAATGGAGAAATCATTCAAGTGTTTCCAACAAAACATGCAATTGGAATACTTGGTGACAATGATGCACAAATATTAATACACATTGGAATTGAAACGGTAAGTTTGCAAGGAGAAGGCTTTACGGTAAATGTGGCAAAAGGTGATAGGGTGAAACAGGGAGATCCGCTTATGCAGGTGGATTTGAATATAATTGAAGAAAAAGCCAGTAGCGCAATCACTCCAATTATTATTACCAACAGTGATGAAATGAGTGAAATAGAGAAGAAATCCGAAAAGCAAGTGAAAGCGGGAGAACAAGAAATCCTCTTCGTTAGAAAATAATTAAGGAATGGATGTTGAAAGTAGATATGAGAAAAGTCTATACGATAGGTGAAGCGCTTATAGATTTCATTCCTCATGAAATCGGCGTACCGATTGATGAGGTTGTCAGTTTTAAAAAAATGCCAGGAGGGGCACCAGCAAACGTTGCTGCTGCGGTCGCTAAACTTGGAGGAGAAAGCAGCTTTATCGGACAAGTTGGTGAAGATCATTTTGGATATTATTTAAGGGGCACCTTGGCTGCTATCGGGGTAGATGTAAGTCATATGCAGCATACAAATCAAGCAAATACCGCACTTGCCTTTGTCGCACTAAAGGATGATGGGGAGAGGGAGTTTGTATTTTATCGAAAACCAAGTGCTGATATGTTGTTGAGTCCGGAAGATGTGAAAGGTATCTCATTTAAACCAATGGATATCTTACATTTCTGCTCGGTCGATTTGGTTGAAGCAGACGTAAAGTATGCTCATCACGAAGTAATCCGTAAAATTAAGAAAGCCGGGGGCATTGTCTCTTTTGATCCTAACGTTCGTAAAAGTTTATGGGATGATTTGGCTGCTTATCAACAGACCATCCAGCAGTTCCTTCCTTATTCAGACCTGCTGAAGGTAAGTGATGATGAACTTGCCTTTATAACGGGATTGGAATCGGAAGAAGCAGCGATACAGTACCTTTTGGAGCAACCGATCTCCTTGCTCATTGTGACTCGTGGAAAGCAGGGTGCTACTTTTTATAAGAAAGATTTAGAGGTTTTTGTAGAGGGATATGAAGTAAAAGCAATCGATACTACTGGAGCAGGAGATTCTTTTGTCGGAGCCTTCTTATCTCGTTTGTCGAAACTCGATAAGCATATCTCTCAACTTACGAAAGAACAATTAATGGAGATTGGTAAATTTGCACATGCTACTGCGGCAATCGTGGCTACAAAAGAAGGGGCGATACAAGCATTACCTAGTCTATCAGAGGTACAATCTTTTATGGATAGGGTATGAACCTTCATCGTAGCTGGGTTAGGAAACAAAATCAGTTTGTGCCAAACAACATTTGGTTTGGTGCAAACTGATTTTTACTTTGGTGGTAAAGTTACTTATTGACACAAGTGTGGCTTTAGGGCACTTTGATTCCATTTAATATATGTGATACCACTAGCGTTGCATAAATAATACCAGAATTTTCAGTTTTAATCTTTTTTCTATTAGAGCCAAAAAAGTAAATACCCAACTAAAGGTGGCTCCATTCATTTTTT
>NZ_JBHUDE010000153.1:0-35311 GCF_042678205.1 Oceanobacillus luteolus | reverse complement strand
CTATAATACGAAACGGTTGAAAGCAAAGTTAAAAATGAGTCCGGTACAATACCGAACTCATTTTGAGCAAGCTGCATAATGAATTAACCGTGTCTAACTTTTAGGTCACTTCATTTGCAGTGCTTTTTTCATCGTAATATATATAATTTGCTTTAAATGATGCCCGCTAATTTATTCTTCCTCAATTTTAGCAATAACTTTTGCAGCCATTCGGCGGAATTCTTGGCCGTTCGGATGATCTTCTTGGTATACGGATGGAGCAAACACTTCTTCATCCATATACGGCTGTTGTAGCGGAAGTTGACCAAGTACTTTTGTTTTAAGCACTTCAGCAAGCTTCTGTCCGCCACCCTGACCGAATACATATTCTTTCTCACCGGTGAGTTTACTTTCAAAATAAGCCATATTTTCCACTACACCAAGGATTTCATGGTTTGTTTTTAATGCCATTTGTCCTGCGCGTGCCGCAACAAAGGCAGCAGTAGGGTGAGGTGTAGTCACAATAATCTCCTTACATGTAGGAAGCAGTTCATGGACATCCATCGCAATGTCACCAGTTCCTGGAGGCAAGTCGAGCAGTAGGTAGTCTAAATCGCCCCATTCCACCTCAGAGAAAAAGCTATTCAGCATTTTTCCTAGCATTGGACCACGCCAAATAATCGGTGAATTATCTTCTACAAAAAAGCCCATGGAAATCACTTGTACACCGAAACGTTCAACAGGAATGATTTTCTTTCCGCGTACGACCGGGCGGTTCTCGATTCCCATCATATCCGGTACGCTGAACCCGTAGATATCGGCATCAATTACCCCGACTTTTTTACCGAGCCTTGCCAACGCTACAGCAAGGTTAACGGTAACGGTTGATTTACCAACGCCACCTTTTCCTGATGCAACCGCGATAAACTTCGTATTAGTATTACCACCCATAAGTGAAGCTTCCTGCGCCTGTTCAACCGCCGGCTGATATTTACGGATGACTTCCTCTGGAAGTTGCTCAAAGCGTAAACCTACTGTATTTGCCCCATTTTTCTTTAAAATGCCAACAATCTCTTGTTGCATTTGCATTTGTTCGCCTGTATTCATTTTAGAAATGCCAATTTTCACACTGACATGATTCTTATCTTCCTTTATTGTAACACCCTTGATTCCATCTGTTTCTGCTAGTGTCGTATGTAAAAATGGATCCCTCACTGGACCTAAGAGCTCGATTACTTGTTCTTTCGTTAGCATATAGTCACCATCCTTATTTTGCATATGTATGTATACAAATAAGTATAACATAATCCTGCAAAAACCTAAGGAATTAGCTTGTTTGGTGACGGTTACACTAATCCTCCTCTATCTCTTCTGTAACGTAACGTAAAATCCCTTGATAAATGCTGGCAGCCATTTGCTCCTGATATTCCTCGCTTTTCAAGAGCTCTCTCTCTTCCACATTCGATAGGAAACCTATCTCAACAAGTGCACCTGGGGTCTCAGAATGCTTCAACAAATATATCCCATCAATTTGCAATGCTTCCCGATTTGTATTTTCTAAATTACGGCGGATTTCCGCTTGAACCATCCGAGCGAGATGTCTATTTTCATCAAAAGCTGGATAGTAAAACGTTTGTGCTCCACGCCACCTTTCTGATGGAAGTGCATTTAAATGGATCGTAAGGAAAAAATCAGCATCCTTACTTTCAATAAATTCAAGTCGATTGCGGATATCTTCTGATTTTCTCCGGGAAAGACCCTTTGTATCCTCACTTGCCAAGTCTTGATCTGTCTCCCTGGTTAAATAAACAAGGGCTCCAGCTTGCTGCAAATAGCGCTGTAATTGTTTGGACACATTAAGAGCAATATCCTTTTCCAGCGTATCATCCTTCCCAACTGCCCCACCATCAGGTCCACCATGTCCCGGATCAAGAACAATGACTTTTCCCGATAAAGGAAGGGACCATGATGCCCAAGTCGTGTCGGTTTGCTGTATTGGTAATTGAATTAAATAAGCAAGTGCACCTAAACCAAATAACCAAATTCCTATCTTGTAATAACGTTCCATCCTGACGCCACCCTTTGAAAGCATTTATTTAAATTTTATGGAGTATAAGAACGGTTTATGACTATGGAAATGTGGTATGCTAAAGGAAGAACGTTTATACTAAGACATGTCGTGGTAAGAAATTATAAAACCGGTTGAGAGGAGTTTTGCGATGATTTGGGTAGGTATTGGGTTAATCATCATCGGAATCGCCCTATTGGCAGGAACAGTTATTTTAATCAGACCAATTAACAAAGTTTCTGCCATTTTATCAGATGTGAAAGAAACAACAGAAGGCTTGCCAGACACAGTAAACAATGTAAGCGAGCAAGCAAATCAAGCACTGCATACAGGAGTAGATACACTTCAACAGATCAATACTCAATTGAAAGAACTGACTCCGATTTTTTACCTCGTAGGTGACGTTGGAAGAGCAACGCATCATCTATCAGCTAACATGGTGAATGCAGTTGAGGAATTTGAGGATAAAGATACTGGAACATTTGCTACAAGAAAGAACCTGGAAGGTCTATATGGAGCTTTAACATTGGGAGCTATGGTTTTCCAAAAGGCTAAGGAATTTAATAATGAGAGAAAAGTTGTTGTTACCCAGGAATCACAACAGTAAAATAGATCAATCAGAGTCCAGCTCTGGTTGATCTATTTTGTTATTCCTCCCTGTTCTTTTTTCGTAAATAGTAAATATACAGAGCAGGAATAAGTCCGCAAATGAAGATAATTCCTCCCACCATTACTCCTGTTGCGGCTGTATATTGTTCGCCAATTGTACTCAAAAAACCAATTAGGATGCTGAGAAATACTAAAACACTCAGCCAAATACCTAAGCTCTTTTTAGGTGATTTCCTCGGCTTTTCGTATTCAATACTAATATTCATTGACAGGTAGGAAAATGCAACCATCGTTATTAGAAATACAATCCACAAGGGATTACCAGTCATTTCCTCCATCCCTTTTGAAACGAAGTCAAACACTAAAATAGCGACAATACCAAAGGTCTGAATAATAAAAGCGATACGAATGTTTTCCAGATTTTTTAACTTTAACCGTTCATCTTTAATTTTTTCCATCTTTCTCACTCTCCTTATTTAACCAAAAAATTTCGTCCAGCGTCTTATCAACTGCATGACAGATTGCCAAACATAATTTCAAGGTTGGATTATACTTCCCTTTTTCAATTAAACTGATGGTCTGACGAGTGACACCAACTTTATCTGCCAACTGTTGCTGCGTAAGATCAGCTTGCACCCTCGCCACTTTTACTTTATTCTCCACATGTGATTTCCTCTCGAATGTCATTTATATATTACTTTATATAACATATATATGGAATAATGCAATATATAAATTACATTTAATACAACTCCAGTGATTATTCTAGGAAGCGCCCTCTCGTAAACACAAAAAAATGCATGGTGTAATCACCATGCATTTCATACTTCATTCACGCTCTGCATTCATTGCTGCTTTAAGCTTTGCTTCTTGTTTTATTTTTGCAAGCAACAATGCCTGCTTTTCACCATCTTGATAAATCTTATTTTCCAACGCTCTAGCTTTATCGAGGATAGACGGTTCAACGGTTTTGCGATCTCGATAATTTGAAAAAACTCCAATGGCTATACCACTGAGAAGTCCGCCAACAAGAGAAAAAATACGGCCTTTAATTTCCACCTGTGAATTCCCCTTTAGTACGGTCTCCCGCGAACTGCTGACGACGTTTCAACAGATAATAGCCTAATGCAAAAGAACCGTACAGTCCTCCAATTTTATTTTTATCAGCAATTCCTTTACCTTCTTCTGTTTTTTGTTTCATCGTTTCCGTTACATCAACTAAAGAAGAAGTGAATTTTCTTGTCGCGTTCCCTACATCTCCTACGATGTAGAATAGCGGACTTAATTGAGTCATTTTCTCATTTACATCTGCTAGTGTATTATTACTTTCACGTATCATATTAGTCGTTTCAGTCATCACATCATCCAATTGTTCAGGAAGCTGCTTCATTGTCTTGTCAATGCCACCGAGGACGCCAGCCAGATTATTTAATGTATGCCCTAAGAAAATCGCTAAGATAAAAAATGCTACTCCGATTAATAATACTCCGATACCTACTAATGTCATTTCTATCCCTCTCTCCCTGTTACTGCTATTTCATTGTCATCTCGGATCATCAGTTCATTTCTATCATTTGTTTTTTTACTTTTCCACTGATTGAATAATGTTAAGCCTACCTCGCTCCATTTGATTCCTTCAATAAACGGCTTCACCTTTTTATCCATTTCTTCATCCGTTAAATTGCCAAAACTATTTTGAAATGCTGTATTAGCCGATTGAATGGACTCGCCCAATAATTGAACAGAATCAAACACACTGTCGGTAGCTTGAACCTTTTCTGTCACATCATCCATTAAGGAATCCGTTTCCTTTAGCGTTGCGGAAAGCTCAGGAGTAATCTTTTGCACTTGCTTTTCAACCTCACCTAATGTCACACTAAGTGATTTCATTGTATTCGTTACACGCTTCAGGACAAAGCAGAGATAAATAACTACGATTAGAAATGCGATGGCTACTAGTAAAACACTTAAGTAAATTAGTCCCATAAGTACTATTCCCTCCTTTAGCATCCAAATACATCGACACATATTTATAGAGATATTATACCACTAGATTAATTAAATAAAACGTTTAACGATGGAACAGAACTCTTTTATCCCCTGTAAAGAAAAAGATTATTTTAGACGAGGCAGGGTATATAGTTTATAACATACGAGGGCAAGAGCTAACTGGAGGTCGTGATAATCATGAATAAGATTAAACGTTATGGAAAAGTTATTTCGGAAAAAATTAAAGAAGATAATATCACTCTTTTGGCAGCTGCTTTAGCTTATTATTTTTTATTGGCGGTTTTTCCATTATTAATTGTAGGATTTGCAATTATCCCTTATTTTAATATTTCTCCTGATGATGCGATGGAAGTCTTCTCAACCATTCTACCAGCGGAAATCGCTTCTCTGTTTGAAGAAAATATTGTTAGTCTCGTTCAAACACCTCGGGGAGGGTTACTTACCATCGGGATTATTGGTGCACTTTGGTCAGCATCCAATGGAATCAACGCCTTTATTAAGTCCTCCAATGAAGCTTTTGATGTTGAAGAGACCCGTTCTTTTATCGTCGTTCGCCTCATCTCTTTAGGACTCACCATCGGTTTAATTGTAGCTGTTGTGGTAGCTATAGCATTACCAGTTTTGGGTGATGTTATTTTACAGCTGGTAAGCGACATTACCGGTATTACAGTCGGCATGGGGATCCTGTTACAAGTCCTCCGCTGGATAATCAGTATCGTTGTCCTGACAACATTCATCGTGATGTTGTATCGTTTTGCCCCGAATAAAAAAATCTCCTTCAAACATATTCTACCAGGGGCTATCATTGCCAGCTTACTCTGGCAAGTTATTTCATTCGGTTTTTCCATCTATGTCAGCAACTTTGGAAATTACTCTGCCACCTACGGCACACTCGGAGGAGTGATTATATTAATGGTCTGGTTCTTCTTAACGGGACTGATTTTAATGCTAGGCGCGAGTCTAACTGTTATCTATCACCGTTATAAAATCAGAAGTTCCGCTGAGTTGCATAAAGCTGCGAACATTTAATAGAAAAAGCCAACCCCATTGCACTTGTCAATGGGGTAATTATCTGGATAATATGCCACTTACAAACGATTTCCACTCTGGTCGATCTGGTGAAAGAGATCCTCGATTCAGCTCTCGCCATTGAATTGGCGTAATAAAAGTTGCCCCATTCCGTAATTGCTTCACAGGTCCAGCGGCAACATTTACGCCTGATTCGAGTCCATTTATGATCTCGACTTGATGGTCGTCAAATAGACCAGTTTCTATTTCACGTCGTTGCAACGTTCCATCATTATTCATTTGCCAGACACCGTGATCAATGAATGCATTTTCAAAAATTGCAACAGCCCCAATGGATTCCTCTAACGTAATCATCAATGTCCCGTGGTAGCCCGGCAACAACTCTACATCAGTTTCTGTATCTTCATCTGTTTCTTTATCTTCATTTGTATCTGTGTCTTCATCTGTTTCCTCATCTTCATTTGTATCTGTGTCTTCATCTGTTTCCTCATCTTCAAGCCCTTCTGTGAAGGTCGCAGTAAACTTATAATTACTCTCTTCATCAACCTCTAAAGATGCAGGGGAATGAGCCAGTGAATCTACGACACCCTCCAGCATTACGGCCGATTTTTCGAGCTGTAATACTGCTGGCATTCCCTCTTTTACCTCCGTCCTTTCCACCTCGGTCAGATTCCCAGAAGCTTGGAGTTCGACACTCTCGATGATAATGAGGGGATCTGCAAGTTCGGTCGAAATATGCTTGATTATTCCCGCATATGGACTTTCAACAGTCAGCATGTCACCTGTTGACCGGAGTTCACTCAACTGATTCTCCAACGAGGTAAGTTCCAGATTTTTCGCAGTCAATTCATGCTCTTTTTCTACCAAATACTGTTCTTTCATGAACTCGGCTTCCAATTGCGACTCAGGGATTTCAACAAAAATATCCTCTTCAGTAATTAACACGGAACTGGAAGGATTAAATTCATTGGAAGGGATTGCATAGTTCTCAATTTGAGAAATTGCCGACTCAAGTGCTTCAATCTCTCCGTTTACCCGCTCTATTTGTTGAAGAAAATCCGCCTCGGTTTCATAATAATTTTCCACCCGATACGTATATAGGCCCGTTCCCTCCGTCACCTCATCTCCTTCAGAGACGAGAAACTCTTGAAATATCCCTTTACTACGATCAAAATAAATTTGTTCTTCATTTGCCGCAGACAAAACAACCGGCTTGTACATCTCGTTTTTCAGGTCTGCTGTAAAACTCGCTGACCAATCATTTACATATGAAATACGGTCAATTTTCATTTCGTCATCCTGGAGCACGAGGAATAAATTAACTGCTATAAATAAGATGATTCCTAACTGAAGCCACCGATTTTTCCTCATTCGAACCACCTACTTATCATATAAGAATCCGTAAAAGAAATGGTTGCTGCAAGGACCCAGCCTAACAAATGCAACAAGATAATAAATATCCAGATCGTTCGCTTCTCATTTTCAGACATAGCGTGCAAGAAACGAAACTGAAACCAAATAGTCCACAATTGAAAAAGGGTAATCGCTCCAAAGAAATAAATAAACCATTCAATTTCAAAGATATACGACGCTATTACTCCAAAGGATAAAGGTGACACATACCAATCCAAACCAATAAATATTGCAATCGGAATCCAAATCAAGCGCTCCAACAGCAAGACAGATAGAACAATTTGTTGCATGATGATTAGCTTCTGATATGGTATTCCTGTTATAAGTTGATAAATCATACTGGGAACAAAGAGTACTGCTGCAGCAAACGACGCACCATACACTACTCTTCCAAGCAAAAACCATAGTTTGCTAGTTTCATATTCGCCAGAACTTAGATATGCCATACTGCTCGAAAGAAAGGTTGATCCAATTCCTAAATAAGCCATCCAACCATAGATTAACGCTGAGGCGAGAATAAGTAATAAACTCGTTTTCCATAGATTCGTTATCTTTTCCGCACGCTTGATACGGAAAATATGATCGTAAATTGAAGTAAAAAATTTGAATAGCTGAACATGATAAGGCATGCTTCGACTTCCTTTTTCAGTTAAATTAGTGTATGACTTACATTTTAACTGAAATACAGAGGAATTTCTATGTAAAGTAGCAATTTTTCTAAATAATAGGAAAGTAGTCCTTATGATTAATAAAAAGAACCAGCTCTTCTCATAAGAAGCTGGTTCCCCATAAATCCATCAGATTTCATCAAATAAAGCAGTGACAGCTTGGCCAAGCTTTTCATATCTTTGATAAACTTTTTGGTATAGCTCATGATTTTGTTTATTGGAGGTGATTTTTATTTCTCCAGGTAGGTTCTCTTTAATCGCACGGAACGATGACGCTTCTCCAATGGCGACAAGCGCTACCCACGCTGCACCCCAAGCTGCATTGTGGTGAGTTTCTGAGAAGTAGAGATCTTCACCGAGAATGTCAGCTAGTATTTGTACCCAGATTGAAGAACGGGTCAGACCACCATTCACTGTAACCTTCTTCGGTTTTCCGGCCAATGTCTCCAATGAACGGTTGATTTGGTAAATGTTAAAAGCAATCCCTTCCAAGACTGCACGTGTCATTTCAGCACGAGTATGCTCGACTTGAAGCCCATAAAAGTTCCCTGACGCCTGCTGATTCCATAGTGGTGCACGCTCTCCATTAACATATGGAAGAAAAAGTATACCGTTTGCTCCCGCCGGCACATCCTTAGCTTCTTCAATCAGTTCTGTATAGTCACCAGGAAACTTGATTACGTCCTTAAACCATTGCAGTACAATACCGCCATTATTAGTAGGTCCGCCAATAATCGATGTATCCTTGGAAAATGCATAGGTGAATGTCTCCATTTTCTCATTGATTGGTGCACCTTCGACAAATTGTCGAATCGCTCCACTCGTACCGACAGAAATATTAACCTCACCTGTTGATGTTGCACCGCTTCCAAGATTCGCAAGCTGGCCGTCCGCAGAGCCGATAATAAATCTATGACCATCCGGTACATCCAAAGCATCCTTCAATTCTGGGACTAGCTCGGATAACTCCCATGTCGGCTCTACAACATCCGCTAACTGGGATTCAGTTATTCCAGCGAGCTCCAATGCCTCAGCATCCCATACTCTGTTACTAACATCGAAGAAACCTGTCGAAGAAGCCATTGCATAATCAATCACACGCTCTCCGAACCAATGATAAACTAGATATTCTTTCATTGTCATGAAATACGTTGCTTGTTCGTAAGCAGAATCTTTATTTTCCCGCATCCATATTAACTTTGTTAGTGGAGTCATTGGGTGGATTGGAGTTCCAGTCCGCGAAAAAATCTCTTTGCCTTTTTCAGCTTCTAGTCGTTCTGCCTGTGCATTCGCGCGGCCATCCGACCAAATCAGCATATTGGATAAGGGCTCTCCCTTTTCATCCACACAAATCAAGGAATGCATAGCAGTACAAAAACCTGTTGCCACCAATTCATAGTTGGATTCATCCACAGAGCCAATGACTTGCTTCATCACTTTTCTTGCAGCTGCCTCAACTTCCTTAGGGTCTTGTTCTGCATAACCTTGTTTCGGATAATATGTAGTTACAAGCTCTTCCGCTTCCGTGATCAGCTTACCTTTTTTATCAAAAACAACAGCCTTTGCGCTAGTTGTTCCTATATCTAAACCAATAACTAGTTTTTCTTTCATTGTCCTCATCCTTTAGATTGTGGGATACGTTATTCGAGGAGCTACCCCACGTAAATTTGTATTCATATAAATATTACATGATATAGTTGATGATTTTCATATCGCCGCAATAGAAAAGGCTTTGAAGAAGTTACGCCTCCCTCAAAACCTTTCTTCTAAACCCTTTGTGGTCAGGGGTTGGAAATCGTCTACGTAACGAAGTATGGATTGAAAAGACCCGTTTTCGTACGCTTTATTAGATTGTCATGCTTCCGTAACCGCCATCTACACGTACGAAGGTTCCTGTTACGAAAGATGATGCTTTATCAGAAGCTAAGTAAATGGCAGCTCCTTTTAACTCTTCCGCTTCACCAAAACGGTTCATTGGTGTATGGCGCATAATGTTTTCAATTCGTTCTTCATCCAAGATTTTACGGTTTTGTTCAGCCGGGAAGAAACCTGGAATGATTCCATTAACCCGAATACCGTGTGGAGCAAATTCACGAGCCAAGTACTGTGTCACACTGTTTACACCAGCTTTTGAAGTAGAGTACGTAAACACGCGTGATAATGGTGGACCAGAAGATACAGAAGAAATATTAATGATGCTTCCTGGTCTTTCTTGTTCAATCATTTTCTTAGCAAAGACTTGTGTTGTAAATACAAGGCCTTTCAAGTTGACGGACATGATGTCATCCCATTCTTCAGGAGTAAGATCGAAAAATGGTGTAGAGCTATTTTTCCCCGGGGCATTCAAGAGAATATCCCAGCCACCAGCCCACTCTTCAATTTGATTAGCAGCTTCTGTAACTGTTTCAAGTTTGCTTACGTCTCCGTAGAAAGCAGCTGCATCTCCACCGGCTGCTTTAATTTCTTCAGCAACTTCTTTTGCAGTTTCAAGGTTTCTTCCTACGATTGCAACTCGTGCTCCTTGTTCCGCAAAGCCTTTCGCGATTGCGCTGCCTAATGTACTGTTTCCACCAAAAGCAACTGCCGTTTTTCCTGTTAGATCAAATAAGTTTGTCATCGTTTCCCTCACCTTTTCTAGTTTTTCTCGGATCATTTAGATAAAAATTTCACGAATCTTTTTAGCGCAGCCACAACCCGCTCCAATGAAGCATGAAAGAGTTTTATGAATTAAAATAGGTTTCCGTTCTCATCAAATTCCAATTCATATACATCAGAAATTTGTACAAGTTCCGGATGGTCCTTCACATGGTCAAGCAGTGTTTCGGATACTTCTATTTCAGCCAATTCCAACGTATTCTTGATTCGGACAACGGTCACCTTTGTAAAATCGAGGATATTCGCCGTTTTGATTGCCGCCTGGAAGGCTTGCTTATCGTTTTCCAATGTAGTTGAGATATGGGTAGGTCCAACAACTGTTGATGTTAAACCATTTGCATATGTTCCGTGGCGATCCATTTTATTCACGAGTCGTTCTGTTGTAAAGTCAGCAGTCCCAACTCCATTCGCATTTCCTTCTGATGCAGAAGTAAGATCGAGAACTGCCATTTTCGTTACTTCAGGTCCGCCGTAAGCGTATGGTGTCGGATATCTCCCCGTAATATTCGGATCCATTCCATCCCCACTGATGTTTTTTCCAATCTCATCGATAATCAGGACGTCTATTTTATCAAAATGCAGTTTCGGTAATAGCTTTTTCGCGAGCTTCTGCAATTCAATTTCCCGCTCTTCAATTTCCTCTGGTTTAAGCACGGCAATTTCCGCCACTTTGTCAAAAGCATTCTCAACCGTTGCTACAGCAAATAATATCGGCATTTTTTCCAAAGCAATCCTCGCCATCTTTGGAATGTTTTCCGCCATGTACTTGAAGCCCATTTGGTGGCAGGCTTCTGCACCTTTTTGCTTTCCTAGCCCAATACTGATCATCTTCATGATTCCACTTTCAACCGGACCACGGAATGCCGTATGAGGCTTAACACGGTTAATGACAACAATTCCATCTGCTTCGGATGCAAATTTATCAATATATACCGGTAATCCATTTTCCAATTGCCCAATCTGGATGACTTCCATTGATGAACGGATTTCCGCTCCCACCGTCTCTTCTGTCACACCAAGATGCTCAAGCACTGCCTTTTGGCCCTCAGCTGTAGCACCGCCATGACTTCCCATTGACGGAACGATGAATGGCTTTGCACCAAGTTCTTTTAAGAATTCAACCGTTACTCGTGTGACATCCACTAATCTATCAGTTCCTCTTGAACCAACAGCAATTGCGATTTCCATTCCCGGCTTCACAAATTCAGCGACGCCTTCTTTTTCCAATTCCTGTTTCAGAGTTCCCGGTACATCTTCAATTTTCTCGTCTGAAAACGATTGACGGACCTTCGCCATCTTTGGTATCGGAATATCTTTCAGTAATTCATGGAGAATACCCATTTTTCACGACCTCCAGTTTATCATTCATTAATCTTATTATAATCGTATACCCTTACATCGGGTATTTTATAAGGGGTTATTGTAATCCCTTTCATTTCTCTCAAAAAAGTGAATTTTGAGCTCATTTAATTTGTTTACCGGATAAATTAATTACAAATATACCTTAACACTTTATACATATATCGTCAATTAAAAATTGGCATTTATCGCAACAAACAAAAGACGTAAAGTATAGGACTTAGATGCTGCATTCGAGTTCAAAACAAGGACTAACGCATATTCAAACGATGCATTGGTCCTTGTTCAGATAGTAAAAAACTATTCACTTTGTTTACGTATTGAAATAAACGCAACTTCTTGACCAATTTTAGTTGCTTTTAGGTTCGAAGTTGAAATAGCGCTTTGCATTTTCATAGCAGATATTGCGCACGTATGTACTCAATAGTTCTAAATCATTCGGCGCCTTGCCTTCCTCTACCCAAGCCCCTAAGATATTACATAAAATTCTTCGGAAGTATTCGTGTCTTGGGAAAGAAAGAAAGCTTCTAGAATCAGTAAGCATTCCGATAAAGTTACTAATAAGTCCAATATTCGCTAATGTTTTCATTTGATCTTCCATTCCATCGATGGTGTCATTAAACCACCATGCAGTTCCAAATTGAACCTTTCCAGGGACCTCATCACTTTGGAAGTTTCCAGCCATGGCAGCCAGTATATTATTGTCACGAGAGTTTAAACTATATAGAACCGTTTTAGGAAGTTTGTCCTTAACGTCCATCGCATCAAGTAAGTTTGAAAGCTTATCTGCCAGCAAGTGATCTCCAATGGAGTCAAAGCCAGTATCTGGTCCTAACAACTTAAACATACGTGTGCTGTTATTTCTCAGTGGATTAATATGCAGCTGCATTGCCCAGCCTTTATCAGCATATAATTCTCCAAGGAATACTAAGGTATACGTTTTGTATTGTTCAACTTCAGCTGCTGTTAAGGATTCACCCTTCAATCGTTTCGTAAAGATTCCGGCTACTTCATCTTTCGTTGCATTCTCATAAAATATCACATTAATTCCATGATCAGAACTACGGCAGCCATGCTTATCAAAGTAATCGACACGACTGGATAGAGCATCGAGAAATGCATCATAGTTTTCAATGGATTGATTTGTTACAGATTCCAACTTTTCCACCCATGGAAGGAAGTCTTCATTTTCAATCGCTAACCCTTTATCCGGGCGGAAGGAAGGAGAGACTGTTACAGAATAATCCGTTTTTGCGAGTGCCTGATGCGCCTTTAGATCATCTGTTGGGTCATCCGTTGTTCCAACAAATTCCACTTTTTTGTTTTTCAGTAGGTTTCTTGCAGACATTTGCGGAGTCGATAGTTTTGCATTAGCCGCTTCCCAAATGGCTGGAGCTGACTTTTCATTTAGTAATTCATCAATATCAAAATAGCGGAGCAGTTCCAAATGTGTCCAATGATATAGCGGATTACCTAGTGTATTAGGTACTGTTTTTGCCCAAGCAAGAAACTTTTCATAAGCGGGCTTATCACCAGTTATGTAATCTTCGGAAATTGCATTCGCACGCATTGCTCTCCATTTATAATGATCTCCACCCAACCAAATTTCAGCTAAGTTTTCATAATTTTTATCTGCAAGTATTTCATGTTGGTTTAAATGGTTATGATAATCAATAATAGGCAAATCCTTAGCAGTATCGTGGTATAACTTACGGGCGGTATCATTGTACAATAAAAAATCATCGGTTATAAACGTTTTCATTGTTCTCCTGCCTTTCCTTATAGCCATTTATTTTTCAAAACGTCTTATTTGTTTGCCAAACAAACAAAAATGTTCTATATTCATAGTACATGTAAACGCTTTACTTTTCAAGTTGATTTGCAACTTTTAAACGAAATGAAAGCCTTTGCAAATTATTGTGCTTATTCTTTTGTATTGAGCGATCAATAAAAGGGGCATTTTTATTAAATGGGGGAGGAACAACATGGTTACAGGGGATGGCGCATACATAAAGAAATTAAACAGAAGGATTATTTTACAAAAGATTATTGAGCGCGGATTTGTTTCTCGAGCGGAACTTGCTAAAATAACAGGTCTGAATAAAGCGACTGTATCCGTACAAGTTTCTGATTTGCTCAATGAAAATCTCGTTAAGGAAACCCAACTGGAGCATCATTCAGTAGGCAGAAGGCCTATTATGCTTTCAGTTAATGGCAGAGCCGGTTATGTACTTGGAATCGACCTTGACTATAAAGAAATTATTTATCGCATTTCCAGTCTGCAAGGCAATTTAATAGAGACGAAAACCGCTGAATTGGACACAGAGCGGTATGAAGAAGTTGTCGATATCCTTATAGCAGAAATCAAGCAATATAAAGATGATTATGCCGATTGTACTTACGGACTTGTGCAGACAATTATCGGCGTTCACGGTACCGTAAATAATAATGAACAGATTCAATTTATCCCTCGATTACAATGGACCGATAAGAATCTGAAAGCAGATATTGAGCGTGCAATTGACATAACTGTTTCTATCGAAAACACTGCCAATCTCTCCGTATATGCTGAAAGAGTTTATCAATATCCAGAGAGTGATAACCTATTAGGAATCGTACTCAGTTCCGGGATAGGTGCGGGAATCATTAGTGATGGGAGCCTAACCAAAGGCCATGATGGTTATGCTGGAGAAATTGGTCATATGATCATTTCCCCTTATGGGAATAAATGCAGTTGTGGTAACCACGGTTGCTGGGAACTTTATGCTGCAGAACCTGCGGTGTACCATATGTTAATGAAGAAGCTTGATCGACAATATCTAAACTATGCTGATATAAAGAAATTACTTGCGGCGAACGACCTTACAACAAAACAAATCATGAAAAACTTTATTCATTATGTATCGATTGGATTAAATAATATGATTAATTCCTATAATCCTGAAAAATTAATTATTAACAGCGAATTATTAAAGCTTTACCCGAATGCAATTAAAGAAATAGAACAAAGCCTCCGTTCATCTGTTAGTATTTATCAAAAAATCGTCTTATCTAATCTAGGCAAAGATGCGAGTGTATTAGGAGCATGTTCGCTAGCTATTCAAAACTTCCTTGATGTATCAGAGGTTATATTTCAATAAATATAATAGTAGGTTCAAACAAGGAGATGCCCTTTGCACCATATTTTCTGAATTACTTTGTTTGGAATATAATAATAAACTAATCTAATGTTCCACTATTATTTCACTTGATTCCACATTACATAGTTCATTATTTGCTATAATGGTATTAGTAAATAACGTTACAGTTTGAAAGCCTTTACAACCTGTTATCATAGTGATAAATTTAAAATGGCATGTTGTATTATTTGTTCGCTAAACAAATAATGGGAGATAGAATATTGTCATACATAAAAGGGGGATACAACATGGTTACAGGGGATAGTGCATACATAAAAAAACTAAATAGAGGACTTATTTTACAAAAGATTATTCAACATGGACTGATTTCAAGAGCGGAAATCTCTAAAATTACCGGTTTAAACAAAGCTACCATTTCAGCCCAAGTTGCTGAATTGATCGATGAAAAGCTAATAACCGAAACACAGATGGAACACCATACTGTTGGAAGAAGACCAATCATGCTATCGATTAATGGTAGTGCCGGCTATGTTTTAGGCATCGATCTTGATTATAAGGAAATTAAATATCGTATATCTGACCTACAAGGAAATCTAATCGAAACAGAAATAGAAATAATAGATACTGAGGTTTATGAGGAAATCGTTGAAATCCTCAGTGAACACATTCAAAAGTACAAACAAAAATATTCCGCATGTCATTTTGGGCTTGTTCAAACAATCATCGGTGTTCATGGTACTGTAAATAATGACGAATGGATTCAATTTATTCCGAGACTGGAATGGACGAATAAGGATTTAAAAGCGGATCTTGAACGTGTTATCGATATGAATATTTCAATCGAAAATACCGCTAACCTATCTGTATACGCCGAAAGGGTTTACCAATTTCCAGAAAGCGATAATATATTAGGAATCGTGCTCAGCTCAGGTATTGGTGCAGGAATTATAAATGATGGAAAACTCATTAAAGGACGTGATGGGTATGCTGGGGAAATTGGACATATGATTATCTCCCCTTACGGAGGCGAGTGTAAGTGTGGAAACCAAGGATGTTGGGAACTTTACGCCGCGGAACCTGTCGCCTTTTCTCAGTTAATGGAAAGACTGGACCGTCCGAATTTAAGCTATGAAGATATTAGACAATTAATCGAAGCAAATGATTCCACCACCATTGACATAATGAAAACTTTTATTCTATATGTTTCAATCGGACTAAATAATATGATCAATTCATATAACCCGGAGATGTTGATTATAAATAGTGAATTGTTAAAGCTATATCCAAACGCAATTCAGGAAATTGAAGAAAATCTACGCTCTTCAGTAAGTGTTTATCAACAAATTGTCCTGTCCGATTTAGGAAAAGATGCAAGTGTACTAGGTGCATGCGCACTCGCCATTCAAAACTTCTTTGAAGTCGATGAAGTAATATTTCCAAAAGAAAAAGTTATAGCGTAAATGTTAATTGAAGAGAATCAGGGATTTCAAGCATTTTCATTAAAATCAAGCATGAATCAGCAAACACCGATTCATGCTTTTTACTTTCACAAAAAAGTGAGCCAATCAACGTATGATTGACTCACTTTTTAATTAAAACCAGTTTGTATGGAATGTACCTTCTTTATCTTTTCGTTCGTACGTATGTGCACCAAAGTAATCACGCTGTGCTTGGATAAGATTTGCTGGCAGATCAGCAGCACGATAGCTGTCATAGTATGCAATTGCACTTGAGAATGTCGGCACAGCAATTCCGTGTTGGATAGCCAAAGCAACTACTTCACGTAATGCTTCTTGATAACCTTCTACAATTTCTTTAAAGTAAGGATCTAGCATCAAGTTAGCTAAGTTCGGCTCACGGTCGTACGCTTCTTTGATTTTTTGCAAGAAGTTTGCACGGATGATACATCCTCCACGCCAAATCATCGCAATGTCACCAAACTCAAGATTCCAATCATTCTCCTCAGATGCTGCACGCATTTGGGCAAATCCTTGAGCATAGGATACGATTTTACTCATGTAAAGAGCTTTACGGACTTTTTCAATCAACTCTGTACGGTCACCTTCGTATTTCGTTGCTGATGGACCAGATAATACTTTACTTGCCGCTACACGCTCGTCCTTCAAAGATGAAATGAATCGTGCAAATACTGACTCCGTAATCAATGGAAGTGGAACCCCTAAATCAAGTGCATTTTTACTAGTCCATTTACCAGTACCTTTCTGACCAGCCTTGTCCATAATGACTTCCACTAATGGCTGACCAGTTTCTTCATCTTTCTTCGTGAAAATATCTGCAGTAATTTCAATCAGATAACTATCCAATTCGCCTTTATTCCACTCTGTAAATACTTCACTAAGCTCTTCCGCTTCCATACCAAGAACATATTTCAAGATGAAGTATGACTCACCAATGAGTTGCATATCACCGTACTCAATTCCGTTATGTACCATTTTCACAAAATGTCCCGCACCATTTGGTCCAATGTAAGTAACACATGGATCTCCATCTACTTTTGCGGAGATTGCTTCAAAGATAGGAGCAACAAGTTCATATGCTTCCTTTTGTCCGCCAGGCATAAGGGATGGTCCATTTAAAGCACCTTCTTCCCCACCTGATACTCCCGTACCGATAAAGTGGATACCTGTTTCGTCAAGCATTTTATTACGGCGCATTGTATCTTCATAAAGCGTATTCCCGCCATCAATCAGGATATCGCCTTCTTCTAGATAAGGTTGCAACGACTCAATTGTTGCATCGGTAGCCGGGCCTGCTTTCACCATCAACATGATTTTACGCGGCTTTTCAAGGGAGTTAACAAATTCTTCAATTGTCTCCGCTCCAACGAAATTCTTGCCTTTTGCTTCATTTGCCAAGAATTCCTCGGTTTTTGCAAATGTTCGGTTGAACACCGATACAGAATACCCTCTGCTTTCAATATTTAAAGCCAAGTTTTTACCCATTACCGCTAAGCCGATTACACCAATTTGTTGTGCCATATCATTCCATTCCTCTCATACATAGGTTTTTTATATTATAAAAGTTCTTTATTAACAGCGTTTCCATTAAATTGCCATGTATTCAACATAGCTTTTGTTTCACCTTATTATATCGCAATTAATTTGCCGGTCAAACAAAAGAAGTGTTATATATATACAATAATAAATGAGTAGTACAGCTTTTACAAGTGATAATATGGTGAATAACCCATTGTAGAAATAATGTAAAAAACATATAATGGAAATAACAAATCATAAAGGTGGATGTTCGATGCCAATCAAACAGATTATCCTATTTGATGGAGAATGCAATTTTTGCGATCGTAGTGTGCAATTCATTATAAAGCGGGATCCTCAAGCTGTTTTTAATTTTGCTTCTCTACAAAGTGAAACAGGCAAAGAACTTTTAGCATCACACCTTATTCCTGAAGATAACGATAGCATTGTACTTATCTCAGGAGAAAGAGCTTATCAGAAATCGACTGCCACCTTACAGATTGCTAAACAGTTAAAGGGTTTATGGAAACTATGTTATATCTTCATTATTCTGCCTCGTCCAATTCGGGACTTTTTCTATGACAAATTCGCTAAAAATCGATACAAATGGTTTGGGAGAAAAGACAACTGTGCCATACCATCTCCTGAAATAAGAAAACGATTTTTATAGTACTAGGAGGACTAACATTGGTTAGCAATGAGTCTGAAATGAACATGGATGAAACCATGAAAAGCATTGATTCCTTCCTGAAAGAGACCATAGAATCAAAGAAAATCCCTGGAGCTGTCATCTTAGTTGCAAAGGATAAAAACGTGCTTTTTCATAAAGAGTACGGCTATGCCCAAATTACCCCTGTTCAAGTTCCGATGAAGAAAGATTCAATTTTTGACCTTGCTTCTCTAACTAAAATAATCGCTGCTTGGCCGGCAACCATGCTTTTATTAGATCAGAAATTAATTACACTCCAACATCGAATACCCCACTTCTACGATTACCATATTAATGCAACACTTCAAGATACCAACCTTTTACAGTTATTGACCCACACTTCAGGTCTCTCTGAACGGACCTATCTGATACAATACGGTCAAGATAAAGAAACCATCTTAAAAGGAATATTGGCTGATGGCTTAACTTATCCTCCAAACGAACAAGTGAAATATTGTAACCGTGGCTTTGTATTGTTGGGGGACATGATTGAAAAGGCTGCTGGAATGAGTCTTGATGCATTTCTCAAAAAAGAAATATGGAAGCCTCTAGGAATGATGGATACCACTTTTAATCCTGACAGCAGTTTAATTGACCGTGTCGTTGCAACAGAATATCTTCCTGATCGAAAAATGGTTAAGCGGGGAATTGTCCATGATGAAAATGCAGAACTACTGGGAGGAATTGCAGGTCATGCCGGGACTTTCTCTACAGCAAAAGATCTTGGTAAAATGTGCAGCATGATCTTAGATGCCTTAAAACATGATGAAAAATCCATTATTCCCAAAGATTTGATTGCCAGCTCATTTTTCAATTATACAAGAGGATTGAACGAAGCTAGAGGTTTGGCATGGCAAATCTATCACGAATGTGAAGAAAGTATTATTGTTGGCCACTATGGATTTACAGGCACAACAATCTGGATGGATATAAAGCAAAACATGTATATGATCCTTCTGACCAACCGAGTGCATCCGAGCAGGGATAATTCCAGTATCCATTCGATTCGCGCATTCGTGAGGGAACAGCTTTTTCCTTCATGGAAATGAGAACAGGCCATTTATGCCTGTTCTCTACTTTGCTTTCCCCTTAAAGTCGAATGTCTCTTGATGTAATCTCTCAAAAAGTCTTTATCTTCAGGAAAGGATAATTTCAACGTCTCTAGCTGATGTACGCTCTTCCAAGCAATGTCGTGAATCAGATGGTCCGGATCTTGGATTATTCTTCTTCCGCCAATAATGTTAACCAAAAAATAATGGACTTCAACGGAAATATCAAACTCAGGATATTTTTCTTTTTTCACCTTAATCTTTTCAATGATTTCTGTTTCATATCCTGTCTCTTCCGCAATTTCCCTCATGCAACATTCTTCGTACGTTTCGTCTTTTTCCTTACCTCCGGATGGGACAGACCAAGTTTTTTCCTCTTCGGGAGTCCCTTGTAGCACCATTAATAGTTCTCCCATCTCATTAAGACAAATACCAGCGGAACCTTGCCACTCTTTCATAGACTTCCCCCTCCCAGTTTACTCTATGTGACACTTACAGTTTAGTTAAGGATAAACGAATTTCATCGCGCTTTTCGAGTTAATAGCATGAACACTACAATTAAGGTGAATGCGATTAATGCTAAGAACGGAATCGTAATAAATCCTAGCCAATTAATGTATTCAGCACTGCATGGCACACCACTAGCGCATGGCTTTATTGCTGCAAAACCCGGAACTTTCTGCTGTAAATAATGAAAGAGCGAAATGGACCAGCCAATCACTGCCAGTGGCAATATATATTTCTTAACCGAACGGTCATTTTGGAATGTTGCTATTCCGAGAATCACCGCCAAAGGGTACATCAATATCCGCTGATACCAACAAAGTTCGCATGGAATAAAGCCTCGAATTTCACTAAAGTAAAGACTGCCGAGTGTAGCTACGATAGACACTAGCCAAGCTGTATAAAGTGTATACTGTGACAAGTCTATTTTCATCATCTTAATTTTCCTCTAGTTCGCTTTCTATTGCTTCTTTAATTGCCTCGTAGTCGAATGGATCTTCTATCATCGTTTCATTTACCATGATAGTAGGTGTAAGTTCCACGTTGAATTCGGTTACTAATTCAGTGTCTTTATTCACTTCATCCATTTCGGAATTGTTTTCAATCTGTGCTTCTAAATCCTCTGCATCAATTTCAGGAATTCCATTTGCTATTTCCATTACTTTTTCCATCGTAAGCCATTTGCTATTATGATCATCGCTTGGTTGTGCGTCGAAAAGTTTTAAATGAAACTCCCAATAGGCATCCGGGTTTTGTTTATAAATCGTTTCAGCTGCTAAGGACCCCAATTCAGACTCTTCTCCATGGAATAGCACGTTAATAAAAGAAAATTTCACCTTTCCAGTATGAACATAGTCATTTACTAACTGAAGGAAAACACTGTCTCCCCAAGCCTTGCATGCAGGACACTTATAATCTCCAAATTCTACTACTGTTACAGGTGCATTCTCATCACCTAATGTAGGTTGCCCTTCGATTGATGGTTGTTTTTCAAATGTCACTTCTTCATTTGAATCAGATTTATTATTATTGATGACGACTAAAGCAACAACTAATGCAACAATGATCAATGTTGCAATCACAATTAATTTAAACGGTGATTTTTTCATTAGAACACCTCTCCATTCTTTAGATAATCTTAATTTTACCATCAAACTTTTATTTATAGCTTTATAAAAGGGATTGTTCAAAGCATGTTCAAAAATAGAAGTTTGACTTACATATTAGAATTTACTAATATGATACTAACAAAACATATTAGTAAGTTCTAATATGAATGGAGGATGTAGATGTTAAAAGTTGATATAGATACAAAGATGAAGTTTCTGCAAGGCTTTTCTCATAAGACAAGAGTTCAGATACTTGAAAGTATTAAAGAAGAGGAAAAAACAGTTTCCCAAATTGTTGAGGAGCTTGAAGGCAATCAGTCAAATATATCCCAACATCTCGCATGTTTAAGAGGGTGCGGACTTATTGTCGGAAGACAAGAAGGAAAATATGTACACTATCGTGTGCGTAATCAATTAGTACGTGATTTATTAACGATGTTTGATGTAGTGCTTGAAGATGTTCATAAAGATATTGCTTGTTGTGATAGTCACATCGATTGAAAAGGGTGATATAGATGGCGGATAAATGCTGTGGTACAAACAATGAAATGAAGACCATGGAAGATCAAAATAGTTGTTGCAGCAGTCAAAAGTCGGTCAATGGAATAGCTGTTACTGCAACAAATTCATCGTGTTGTAGTAGTACTGACAATGATGGTATTCCGGGCCCAATGGATTGTTGCAACAATGAGGTTGAAAAAACATCAAACAACGGCCCATCGGTTACAGAAGCTGAAAAGATTGAATACCGGATTTATGGAATGGATTGTCCTTCATGTGCCTTAACGATTGAAAAAGGCCTTAACCGCCTTAATGATATTCAAGAAGCTAAAGTAAATTACAACACTGCAAAATTACAGATCATAGGAAGCAACGCCCTTTCTCTTGATAGAGTGGAAAATGAAATCCAAAAGTTAGGTTTTTCTGCGGAACCGCTGATTGAAAAAAGTAATATCAGAACATACGATGTACTTGGAATGGATTGCAGCAGTTGTGCGAAAAGTATCGAAAATCACTTACATACCGTCCCTGCAGTGAATAGTGTTACGGTCAATTTTTCCACTGGAAAAATGAAGGTGGAGCATGAGAACAGTGTTGATGATATTATTTCCGAGGTTGCTAAAATTGGATTTAAAGCATCACCAATCAGAAAAAGCAGTGATACTAGGGATACTACAAATAATAATCAGGGGTATGGCTTAATAGCTTTCTCTGGTATATTGATTGCACTTGGCTTTATTGGCTCTTATAGCGGTGTATCCGCATTTATCACCACTATCTTATACTCAATTGCCATTGTTGTAAGCGGCTATAAACCTGTAAGAAGTGCTTATTACGCGGTAAAAAGCGGTTCACTGGATATGAACGTTTTAATGTCTGCAGCTGTTATTGGTGCTGCTTTGATTGGAGAATGGTTTGAAGGTGCAACTGTCGTCTGGCTATTTGCCTTAGGTAATGCACTGCAAACCAGATCCATCGAGCAAACTAGAAGCTCTATCCGTAACCTCATGGATTTGGCACCATCCGAAGCATGGGTTTTGATCGGATCTGATATGGTTAAAAAGCCTGTAGAAGAAGTATCTGTCGGTCAGATTATTGTCATTAAGCCTGGAGATCGAATCCCTTTAGACGGTGAGATCATTGAAGGCGAGACAAGTGTGGACCAAGCGCCTATCACCGGGGAATCCATACCCGTTGATAAATCAGCTGGAGATTCGGTATATGCAGGTACGATTAATGAAAGTGGTTCAATTGAGGTGAAAGTCACTAGGCTAGTTGAAGATACAAGTCTATCAAAAATCATTCACTTAGTTGAAGAAGCTCAGGAGCAAAAGGCACCTACCCAAGCATTTGTCGATAAGTTTGCCAGTATTTATACTCCGATTGTCTTTGTATTGGCATTAGCAGTGATTGTGCTACCACCCCTATTCGGCTTTGGGACTTGGGGAGAGTGGTTTTATAAAGGTTTAGCATTATTGGTAGTCGCCTGTCCGTGTGCACTTGTCATCTCTACCCCAGTCGCCATAGTTTCGGCGATTGGAAATGCTGCAAAGAACGGTGTCTTAATCAAAGGTGGGACCTTTCTTGAGAAAGCTGGTGCAATTGATGCAATTGCATTTGATAAAACAGGTACATTAACAGAAGGTAAACCAAAAGTCTCTGATATTATAACGCTAACTACTTCTGAAGATGAATTAATATCACTAGCTTTTACATTAGAAAATCACTCCACACACCCAATCGCAAAAGCTATTGTTGAATATGCCGAAGATAGTGGAGTCCAGGCTAAAAGTGGAAAATCATTCAAAAACATCGTTGGTAAAGGTGTGCAAGCAATAATCAATGGAGAATTCCATTATGCAGGTAATATAAAACTGTTTGAAGAAATGAATGTACCTATCCACCATGTTAGGACGCAGGTAGAGCATCTACAAACACAAGGAAAAACAGTAGTAATGATAGGTACAGAACATGAAATAATGGGAATCATCTCTGTTGCTGATACGATTCGATCTACTACTGTTAAAGCATTACATGGTTTGAAGCAAGTTGGAGTGAATCAACTTGTGATGTTAACAGGTGATAATGAAGGTACTGCCAAAGTGATTTCAAAAGAATCGAGTATCAATCGCTACTTTGCAGAACTATTACCGGAGGATAAAGTTGATGCCATTCATCAATTACAAAAAGAAGGTCATGAAGTCGCTATGGTTGGTGACGGAATCAATGATGCTCCCGCACTCGCAACCGCTGATTTAGGGATTGCTATGGGTGGCGCAGGAACCGACACAGCAATGGAGACAGCAGATATTGTCCTTATGGCAGATAATCTGGAAAAGTTGCCACACACCGTTAAATTAAGTAGGAAAGCATTAACGATTATTAAGCAAAACATCTGGTTTTCTCTAATTGTAAAATTTATTGCTTTGACTCTTATTTTTCCAGGCTGGCTGACACTCTGGATGGCCGTTCTCAGCGATACAGGTGCTGCGCTTATCGTGATTTTAAACTCCCTCAGACTTTTGAGGGAGTAAGGGTAAAAAGGTAAGCTGTTTGCCATTTTTGCACAGCTTACCTTTTTATAATGATGTTCACTACTTTTATAATAATTCCCTCGCCAACAATCGATACACTTCCAGCCGCTTCTCTTGCGAGTGTGGAATACTTACAATCATCGTTTCATCAAACCCATATTCTTCTTGCTGTTGTTGTAAAAATGCTGCAACTTCCTTCACTTCACCGACAATATGCTGTTTTCGATTTTCTTGAATCGTCATTTTATCCATTTCCGTTAAAGGATAGTCCTTTGCTTCTTCCGGTGTAAGCACCTGCATATTTTTCCCTCTCATAAATAGAAGACGCCATATATCTTGTGGTTTTGCCTCATATTCCGCTTCTTCCTTCGTTTCAGCAGTAGTAACCATGTAACAAACATTAATTTGTGGCTTTTCCATAAAACTGGAAGGGACAAAACTGCTTTTATATAGATCAAAAATTGCTTTTGACATTTCTCCAGTGAAAAATTGGGCATAAGAATAACCTACTCCCCTTAACCCTGTTTCTCTGGCACTATTACCTGTAGAACCGAGCATCCAAGCTTCTGGAAGAGTGATATCGTATGGAGTTGCAATGATGTTGTGGTATAACGGATCTTCCGGGATTTCATCGTTAATCAGCTGTAATGCAGTATCAAATTTCTCATACATATTATGTACCATCGGCTGACGGCCTTCCGATAAAGCATACATAGAATAATTATCACCGCCTGGTGCACGTCCAACACCAAAGTCAATTCTCCCTGGTGAGAAACCGCTCAACGTCTTAAATACTTCTGCAAGCTTCAAAGGCGAATAATGCATCATCATGACGCCACCTGTACCAATCCGGATATTTTTCGTTTTTGCCGCTAAGTGGGCAGCTATGATTTCAGGGGCAGAACTTGCTAAAGTATTCGTACTATGATGTTCAGCCAACCACATACGATGATACCCCAGCTCATCGCCCAACACAGCCAATTCTTCCGACTTTTTCAATGCGTCCGCTGCTTTATTTCCTTTTGTGATTGGGGCTTGATCTAATATACTTAATTTCATTTATATCTATCCCTTTCCTATAAAAAAATAAATCACCTTCATCTTACAGAAACTATATAAAAGCTGCCTTATATCAAGTATAGTATACTGTTTTCACAATGCCATTCATTTGCCTATATAAAAAAGAACATGGAGAGTTGTACTCTTCCATGTTCTTTTACTTAATTCGTTATATAGCTTTTTATCCTTCGAATATAATTGTGACGGATAAAGATAAAGTAAATAATTTGAACTAGAGTAAAGCTTCCTAATACAAGGACTGAGCTTTGAAGCATGCTGTAATCAAACATATTTTTAAGGGCAGTGAGAGCCACTGCACCATGAATCAATGCAACCGAAATCGGAATAAAGAACAGCAAAGCCAACTGTATCGTCAATACTTTTGATAATTCCTTTTCCGTCAAACCTATTTTATTGATCATTGCGAATTTCTGTTGTTCACTTTCCAAATCAGCATATAATCGGAAGTACAAGAAACTGCCGGCTGCTACGAAAAATACGGCTCCGATGAATAACCCAATAAATAATGTTGCTCCGAGGGATTGGTTCATTACACTCCAGTCATGACCTAAACTTTGAATGTAAAAATTATCACCATAACCACGCGTTTCATCCACTTCAAATTCATTCAGCAAGTTCATACCGATATCTGCTGTAGCTTTCCAGTCTGACACATGAAACACATGATAACTTTCTCTTTCGTACTCCGTTATTTCATTGAAAAATTGATCATCCACAATAAAGTAATCGTCGTACGTACGGATTAAAGTAGAACCTAGGGTAGATATTTGATGTATTTCCGTGTCGATTAAATCTACGGTTCGTTCATTTTCTACCTCAATCTCCCTGTTCGCATCCACTACAGGATGTTCAAAATAATAATAAACAGCCTCATTTCCATCTAATTCCACCTGTACTTCTGTCTGACCTCCCGCTTTTGCTAATGCGTTGAATTCAGATTCAGAGATGATGCCAGTTAGAGGTTGATACTCTGTAGCCAAACTAGGTATTTCGACGTTTTTAATTTGAAGAGAGGCATTAGTGTATGGCGTCCCTTCCAACTCTGAAGTTATTGTTTGAAGGTGCTCTATCTCTTGTTCATTTCCCGATGCAGAGTAATATTCCAATGCAAAGATACGCTCTTCGACAAGAGAATTCGTAAACATAAACCGAAAACCAACAAGAGAGCCAATGGCAGTAAAAGCAACTGTAGAAACAATAGCTACGAAAAAGAAAGTCCGTGCATTATCCTTCATGCGGTTTGACAAATCAGAGAATAAAACGAGGTTCGTTTTTTTCCAAAACAGTGACTTACGATTTTTTAACCGGTGAATGATAAATACACTTAACTGTGTAAACAGGAAATACGTACCAATAATCACTATAGTAGTCACCGGAATCATCGCGAAGATTACAGCTTCACCTTTTACAGATAATGCAACTCCATATCCTACCGCCAATAATAGAGCAGCTAAAACAGACAATAATACAGACGCTTTTGGCTCTTTTTTAGGTACTGCACTACCTTTAATTAAATCTATTAATTTATTTCCTTTCAGAATCCAAACCGTACAAAAGGAGATTACTACAAATAACAACAAGAAAGCTACACATGTTAAGAGCATTGCTTGCCATGGCATATAAAACGGCAAGGGAGCCCTTAATTCCAGCACAGACTCCGCCATCATCAAAATAAGCTTCGCAAAAACGAGACCGATTCCAACTCCCCCGATAGTTGCGACGAATCCAATCAACACGTTTTCTAAAAAGACCATCTTTCTCAATTGTTGATTCGTCATGCCAAGCATTACCATGAGACCGAATTCTTTCTTCCTGGAATGAAGAAAGGCACTCATCGATATTAGAACAAAAATAAAGGAGAATATATAAATGATCGCCTCGGCGAAATGCAATCCTGTAGCCACTCCTGGATGTACTTCCGTCAACCCTGGATGAAAAGCGAAAATCGCATAAACGAAGAAAACTAGGACAGAAAATAAACTACTCAGGAAATACGCTGCATAAATCCGTTTATTCCGTAATACATTATTAAACGCGAATTGACGAAAGGTCACTTGCATCCCCTCCCAACAGCGATAACACATCAATGATTTTCTGGAAGAATGCTTGACGATTATCTCCACGATGAATCTCATTAAATAGCTTACCGTCTTTAATAAAGACGACACGTTCTGTATAGCTTGCGGCAACCGGATCATGAGTTACCATCATCATCGTTGTCTGGTCTTCCTTATTTATCCGCTCCAGCATTGTCATCACCGTCCTGGACGCTTTAGAATCTAGATTTCCCGTCGGTTCATCCGCAAGTACCATTTTCGGCCGATGAATGATGGCACGAGCAATTGCCACACGCTGTGCTTGACCTCCAGATATTTCATATGTCCGTTTTTTTAATATCGGATGTATGCCTAACTTTTCCGCTACGGCAACTACACGTTTCTCCATTTCCTTTATACGTACACCTTCCAAAGTAAGTGGAAGTACAATATTTTCCTCAACGGTTAAAGTAGGCAATAAATTAAAATCTTGAAAAACGAATCCCAACTCTCTTCGGCGGAATACAGCCAGTTCATTGTGGTTGAGACGAAGTGGGTCCTTGCCGTTCACTTGAATAGACCCCGATGTAGGTTCATCGATTGTGGCAACCATATTTAATAAAGTTGACTTCCCACTTCCTGAAGGCCCCATAATACCAACAAATTCACCTTCCTCAATGGACAAATCAATATCTTCCAATGCCTTGTGGGCAACTTTTCCATCATACACCTTACTTATATTTTTCATTTTTAGTATATCCATAAAAAAACCCCTTCCTTCTACAACTAGTGTAAAAGAAAAGAGGAAATTTAAACATCGGTCAAGCTTTCATTTACCTTACACTTATGTAAGGTTGTTGCTGAATGTTAAAATTACGCTTGTTCCTTCTCCTTCTATAGAGTCAATGACTACATCATGTCCCAACTTATCACACACATCTCGAACCAGTGACAGGCCCATTCCTGTCGATTCTTTAAAGGTTCTTCCATTTTCACCGGTAAAGAACGGATCAAACACACGTTTCAAGTCGAAATTAGGAATACCTATCCCATTATCTTTAATAATTAATCGTGTCCCATTAGAATGTTGTTCTTCAAATATATAGACCTTATCCCCTATTCCAGCTGAATACTTTACTGCATTCGTTATAATTTGATTCACCACAAAGACTAACCATTTCTCGTCAGATTCAACAGTGAGATCTGAGATATGCACTTCTGGATATACTTTGTTCTTAATAAACAACCGTTTATTTTCATGTATTACTTGTTCAACCACTTTCTTCAGCGGTACAGGCTTTACATGGAAGTCCTGTTCAAATACTTCCAATCGGGCAGCATATAGAACCATTTCCAAACCCTTTTCGAGTTTGTCGGTTTCTTCTCTTATACTCAGTAGCTGGTCGTCATCATAGTCCTGGATGATTAACTCAATGACTGATAGTGGTGTCTTCATTTGATGCACCCATTGATTGATAAAAGTTACATGTTCGTTCCGCTTTATCTCTGCCCGCTCAATTTCCTCGATATACAAGCGATGCTGTGCTTTAAGCAACCGCCCGAGTGCTGTTGAAAGTGGTGCCCCGTCCAACGTTTCAAAGACTTCGTCCAGATGTCCGATTGGATTTGCCAAGCGCCGGTAAAAAGCTTGTAACGTTACATAACGATAAACTAAGTAAACCGTTAAAAAGAAAGTTCCTAAAAAGAGAGTATAAAAGATCAGTGAGCGTTCTTGGAACCCACTAACCCAAAGAACTATCAGGATAATAACAAGTTGAAGTACATTTATTAAAATAAGCGGAAACTGATCGCGGAGAAATAGCTTAATCATGGTGGGTTCTCCAGTTCGGAACAAGACGGTATCCTGCTCCACGAATCGTTTCAATTGCATTGTGAATATTTAACTCCTGAAGCTTCTTCCTCACTCGAGTAACATTCACATTCAATGTATTTTCATCAACAAAGGACTGGTCATCCCATAATTTCTCCAACAGCAGTTCTCTTGAGACGATCCGTGGAAAACGATTCATCAACATCTCAAGGAGCACCGCCTCTTTTTTTGTCAATGTAATAACATGATCTTCTTTTTCTAGTTCCAGTCTTTCCATGTATAGAGTCAAACCATCCATTTCGATTGTACGTTCTTCGATCTTTGGTGCATATTCTCCGTATGCCCTGCGTAAGCTGCTCCGAATCTTTGCGATGACTACTTCATACGCAAAAGGTTTCGTAATAAAGTCATCTCCGCCATTCTCTAACGCCATCACCTGGTCCATTTCTCCTGAACGGGCAGAGAGGAATAGAATAGGACATGTTGAAAACTGTCTGATTTGCCTGCACCAATAATATCCATCATAACTCGGCAGATTGATATCGAGTAGAACAAGGTCCGGTTGTGCCTGCTTGAATTCCTCAGTAATTCCATCAAAATTCCTCGCGACTATCGCATCATATCCATATTTCTTTAAATGGTTCTGTAATAGAGATGCAATTTTGGAGTCATCCTCTATAATTAAAATCTTCGCCATTGGCAATCGTCCTTTTTAATATGTCATTTACCTAAGTATAACGAATGTAGTTTCCATATTAAACAAGATTATTTAATTGAACTTTCTAAATGTTTTACTATATCGATTTCAAAGGTTAATATTAGTATAAATATAATAATGGGAGGCTTATTATGGAGACGATCATGGAAGCAATTGGAATTGAAGTTGTGGAAATTACCGAAGAAAAGGTTGTCGCAACCATGCCTGTCCATGGACCGACGAGACAGCCATATGGACTGCTCCATGGAGGTGCATCGGTTGTACTCGCAGAGACCGTTGCAAGTGTCGGAAGCTTCAACCTGGTAAAAGCAGAGAATAAGGCGGCAGTTGGATTGGAAATCAATGCGAATCATATTCGAAGCATGCGGGAAGGAAAAGTGAAAGCAGTTGGTACACCTTTACATCTTGGAAGAAAGACACATGTGTGGGACATTAAAATCACAGATGAAGAGACAGGAAAGTTGATCTGTGTCTCACGCTGCACCATAGCGATTATCGACAATAAACAATAGTTGGTTTTCAGGGATAGATTCAAATTTTACTTGTCCCAATATAAAGTAATGGAGAATGCGCAAAGTGAAAAGACAGAATAGAAATATCGGGTTTTTCTTTGTTATTACAGGGGCAACATTTTGGGGAGTCGGGGGGACAGTCGCACAAAAGCTTTTTCAAGACTTCCAGATTGACGTGGAGTGGCTAGTCACTGCACGGCTTTTAATTGCCGGCTCTTTACTTTTACTCATACAGTACTTGACTAGGGACCGCAAACAAATAGTTGAGGTGTGGAAAAATAAACGTAATGCTTTTCAATTGTTAGTATTTGGCCTATTTGGCATGCTGGCGGTCCAATATACCTATATGGCTTCGATTAATCATGGAAATGCAGCTGTAGCCACCCTGTTGCAATATCAAGCACCAATAATGATTATCGTGTACTTACTGATAAGGAAACAAATGCAACTAAGGCAAAAGGACTTCATCACCGTATTTCTATCATTAAGCGGCTGCTTCCTATTGTTAACGAATGGATCTCTATCCACTCTATCAGTTCCTGCTCCCGCGATTATATGGGGGATTTTATCAGGCGTGGCATTAGCATTCTATACATTATACGCCGCTTCCCTCCTCGCCTATTTTGACTCGCTGGTGATTGTTGGCTGGGCGATGATCATTGGAGGGATGTCATTGAGTTTTGTACATCCACCGTGGAAAATGGACTTCCTCAGTTTGCCACTTGAAGGTTATGTGTATTTAATTTTTGTCATCATCTTTGGTACGATGATCGCCTTTTGGTTTTTTATCGAAAGTTTACATAGCCTATCACCGAAGGAAACGAGTTTAATCGGTAGTTTGGAGCCAGTTGCTGCTGTTTTGACGACTGTTTTTTGGCTGCAAGAGCCTTTCGGAAGTTTCCAATGGATTGGGACAGCATGTATTATCGCAATGATATTGTTTATGGCAATGAGTAAAGAGAAAGAACAAGTTTTAGCTGATTGAATCAAGTAAAACGGACCCTCAGAAGACTGGAGGTCCTATTTTTCTTTCTACTAATAGAAATTCCATCTTGATTATCACTTCTCGATCAGGCTTCCATCGTAGTTGCAAGCCGATGCTTCGCCACAAATTCTGTATCGAACCCATTCGTATAGTTCGACAACCTTCCTTGATACACCACCTCGAATGTAACAGTGAATGGTAAGTCCGACGGTTTGATTAGGGATAGGTCATTCTCGACTTCAATTATTCCACATTCCTTTAAGACAGTTGCAACAAATTGAGAACAGAAGAACGCATTTTTCTTTTTGATGGGCTTGTTAAGCATAACACCAAATAATCCTGCCAGATGATAGTGATAGTCCTCCTTTTGTTTGTACATTTTTTGAATACAATCTTGAATCCTTTCAAACTGTTCCACCGTTACTGTTAAAGAATAGACGGCACATTTCGCACGACGAAACAGAATTGAAGAAGTATCTTCTTTGACAAGTCCAGCACGGAATGGATTTCTGGGCTGCTTCCTGCCAAAACTATATACCTCTCTTAATTCTTTATCCAAAGCAATCGAGGCATGATTATATGGTGCTTTCGTAAAAGCTTTGATTAACCTCGTAAATATAGTTCCTGTATCCGTTAATAAAAGATATATTTGTTTTCCTTCCATGATTTCATTCCCCTTAACTATTGTTAAAATAAGCATAGAGAACAATACTTAAGAAAAGCTGTATACAATTCTTAATAAATCCTTAAGATTGAAGTAGGAGCAGAATGATAAGAAAACCTTAAGAAATAGATTCGTTGATTATTAAGATTTAGTTGTTATGATGATGACAGCTCGAGAAAAGGCCCCTGAAAATTGATGTAGGAGTGACGTTCATGAACATCTTAATTTGTGATGACGATAAGGAAATCGTTGAGGCAATTGGGATTTATTTAGAAAATGAAGGATATACGATTTTTAAAGCTTTTCATGGTGGAGAAGCTATCGAAATCATCGAAAGTAATGAAATTCATTTAATTATTATGGATATCATGATGCCAGTAATGGATGGTATGAAGGCCACACGAAAAATTCGCGAAGAAAAAAATATACCTGTCATCATGTTATCAGCAAAGTCGGAGGATACAGACAAGATCCTTGGGTTGAATTTAGGTGCAGATGATTATATTACGAAGCCATTTAATCCGTTGGAGCTGATTGCAAGGGTAAAAGCAAACTTAAGAAGATACACTACTTTAGGAAGTCTCGAACAGAACGACAACGTCTATCAAACGGGTGGCCTTGTGATTGACGACGAAAGAAAAAGCATTACGGCAGATGGAAAAGAAGTTCATCTTACACCTGTCCAATACAAGATCCTGACACTGCTTACTGCAAATGCTGGACGGGTATTTTCCATTGAAGAAATTTATGAAAAAGTCTGGAACGAGCCAGCCTACCAACCAGAGAATACCGTAGCCGTGCACATCCGGAAAATCCGAGAGAAAATCGAAATCAATCCGAAAGAGCCGAAATATTTAAAAGTCGTTTGGGGAGTTGGATATAAAGTTGAAAAAATATAGTCATTCTAATACTACAAAAGTAATCGTCTTTTTCATTATGATTGCTTTTTTTACAGGAGTCATCGCTTCACTAGTCAATATAGTGACCGTTCCATATAGTAGTGTACTGCAGAAGAGTTATTTCCAAAGTGGTGCATATATGGAGGAAAGTTTACAGTCGATCGACGACCTAACCAGTCTTATGACGGAATATAAAAATGAGGAACATATTTTAGATGGAGGATCGATTGATAAATACGAATGGAAAGAAGTAGAAGATGAGCTATTCTCAGAATACCTGTATTTAAACCGTTCAAATGAAGATGATTTTCAATCAGAAAAACAGCAGTATGAAACATTCAAAAAAGAATATGCTGAAGAAATCTCATCTACAAGAGAACAACTCATCCAGGATGAGCTGAGAGAATATCATAAAATATTGCAGCGTCTAAAAAATGTGGAGGAACCACTTTTCTATGCTACAGATGGTGCAAAAGAATTCAGTAACACAAAACTGGAAGGTTCTGATGATTTCGAAGCGCTCCCTTCGTACTTTATTTATGAGGATTACAACTTGGAAGCCTATCCTAGAGAAACGAATAAAAGCCAATATATACACTGGCTTACAGAACGGACAGACCAACTAAATCCGGAAAATACGGTTATTTATTTTGGCTACACCGAAGAATTTTTAGCTCCACGATTAGCACAATGGGAAGCAAATAGTGAAATCGCTGCAGAAAACTTATTTAAACTTACATTGTTCATGCCCGGGTTTATCTTTTCATTCATATATCTTGCTTTAGTAATTGGCAGAAGATCCTTTAAAGACAAGGAGATCCACTTTCATTTTGTCGATAAATTATACAACGATTTGAATGTTATATTCTGCTTTTCACTAATCTCGTTATTCGTCGTATTATTGGACTTTCTACTTGAAATCAATCATCAATCCATCATTCCGATGATTATTCTAATTGCAGTAATTGGTTTCGTACTCATCTTGTCACTTGTTAAACACTTTAAAAACCATACGTTGATTAAGCACACATTATTTTATCAAGTCATCTATCGTTTAGCCCAATTCATAGCCAATGTGTATCGAAGTGGCAATATTGGAATCAAGACCGTACTCATCGTCATCGGATACCCTGTGCTGATTGCCGCCACATTCTTCATGTTCCCTGTAACCATTGGAATTGCAGCTTGGTTCGCTTATAAGAAAGTAAAAGAATTCCAAACCATTCAAGATGGTGTTGCAGCAGTTAAAGCAGGTAATATCCATCATCGTATTCATGTGGAAGGTAAAGGCGAATTTGCGAGGTTAGCGGAAAATGTCAACACCATCACAGATGGATTAAAGAACGCTGTGGATAATGAGCTGAAAAGCGAAAGGTTAAAAACAGAGCTGATTACAAATGTGTCCCACGATATTCGAACTCCACTCACTTCGATCATTACGTATGTGGATCTGTTAAAGCAGGAAGAAGATCCCGGGAAAGCGAAAGATTATGTGGAGGTTCTCGACCAAAAAGCGAAAAGGCTAAAAGGTTTAACAGATGATTTATTTGATGCAGCGAAAGCATCCAGTGGTGATATTCCCGTACAGCTTGAAAAGATTGATGTCTTATCCCTGCTCACCCAAGGATTAGGAGAAGTAGCGGATAAAATTGAAGAAAACAACCTAACATTTAAAATGAACCATCCCGAAGATAAAGTATATGTTACAGCAGATGGAAGATTGCTCTGGCGTTCCATTGAAAATTTACTATCAAATATATTTAAATATACGCTGAAAGGTTCCAGGGTGTATATTGATATTGAAGATGTGGGAGAAGAAATTCAAATTGAATTCAAAAATATCTCCGCTACAGAATTGAACATCAAAGCCGACGAGTTGATGGAAAGGTTCAAACGAGGAGATGAATCTAGGACTACTGAAGGCAGCGGCCTCGGATTGTCGATTGCAAGAAGTTTAATCGAGCTGCAAGGTGGAATATTTTCTCTTCACATCGATGGTGACTTGTTTAAAGCAGTCATCCGATTAAAGACATACCATATAGAATAACTATGAAAGAGACATCCAACATAGTGATATGCTCCCCTTTAAGTAGACAGATTAAAAAATAAAAATCTGTTTACTTTGGGGGAGTTTTTTTATGTCCAATATTTACTATTCAGTTGAATTTAAATATGAAGTAATCATGGCTTATAAATCTGGAGAATATTCTTTTTCAGAAATATTTTCAAACTATAAAATTAATAAGAATACCTT